>NHIO02000062.1 GCA_002171975.2 Flavobacteriales bacterium TMED191 | reverse complement strand
TAAAAATCTTTGTACTACCCGTCCAAATTGAGACTCCTGCATTTCCTACGTTAGTTCCATTATCCGAAGTTTTTAAATTAATCTGTGGAGTGCCCGTAACATTGACTACTTCACTAAATTCTACTGTGATAGGGATAACATCCCCTTGTTTATATGATCCATTTGCGGCTGTCGAAGAGACGCCAGTGACCGTCTGTGAAATGCCTACAATAGAACACAAAAGGAAAAAGAGTAGATAAATATATTTCATCAAGACAAATTCTCTTTTAAATGGATTACAAATTAATACTAGATTATGATCAACAACAAAAACTGCTCTCACATTCATTATTTGATCGAATTACATGACTAATAGTCTTAGTATGCAATAGAACTTATTATCTACTTAAATGCTATTAGTTTGATAATATTTAAATTCATGAAATAATTAGCTAAAATTGATAGAATTAATTTTAGCTAAATTACAAAGCCTTTTTTATCGTCATTGAATTAGTATTCAGAGAAATTCACTTAATGAAATCGATCGGAGCGAATCTCTAAATTTTTCATAATCAATGCCTCTTCACTTAAAAACTCTTTCCATCTAATTTCTACTTTTTCAGGATCCCAATATACCTTGGCCAATTCAATAAAATTTCTATAATGACCCGCCTCAGAGATCATTAATTCATGATAGAAAATCTTTAATTCTGGATCTGTTAAGTATTGAGATAAAAGCTTAAACCGTTCTGCACTTCGTGCCTCAATCAATGCATTCATTAGTAATTTTTCAACCAATTGCTGATCCCTACTTCCTCCTTTTTTCAGCACATTCATCAATTCAGAAACATATTCATCTTTTCTCGGGTATCCCAACTCATATCCTCGTTTACGTAAAAGGGCAATAACCCGCTCAAAATGCGACCATTCTTCTGTAACTACAGGAGTTAATCGGTCTACCAAAGTAGTTTTTTCAGGATATTGAATAATCAGCGAAATACAGGAAGAGGCTGCTTTTTGTTCGCAAAAAGCATGATCTACCAAAATATTTTGGATATTTTTTTCGGCAATATTAACCCATCTTGGATCTGAAGGTAACTCTAGGCGTAATGTAGTTTTTTCCATCAATTAATCAAAAACCTATATTCAAATACTAAATGAAGATATTATAACAAAAATAATATCCCTTTAGACTAAAATTACGATGCTTAGTAGAAGATATTAACTTCAACACAATAAATAATAACTAATATTTCTACCAATTTTATACATAATTAGAGAAAAGGTAGAAGATTTTTGATCTATTATTTAATTGTCAAATAATTCTCTATTGTAATATATATGTATTTATATTGTTTAGTTGAGAAAATTTAAGTTCTGAAGATAAAAAAATCTTAGAGTACCACATGAACTATAGAGCAGCTTCAGTTATGCACCCGAGTATAATGTTTGAGAAAGTTAGATTTTTGAAAATAAATAAAAAATAATATCTTCGAGTTTGGACTTTTTGCGACCTAGGAGGGGGTTAAACAAACCAGAGAAGAAAGTTATAATTAAACTTTACGTTTAATACCTCATTACCAACATTTATACTAACTTAATGTCCTTATAAAAATTTATGAGGATAAATCTGTTTTTCTCCAGTATCCTTTTAAAAATTGTTAATCCGTATTAAATATATTATTATGAAAATATTTGTTGTTAATCAAAACGGTGCTGAAAGAGTGGTGAGATTGATAATAGCATGTCTTTTAATACCCGCTTACTTCATAATCGAATCTAATTTGTATACCCTTTCCTTAAGTATTATCGGGGGGATTGCATTATATAACTCAATTAGTGGTAATTGTGTTATCTACAGAATTTTTGGAGTAAATACTTGCAAAGTAAAATGAGGTAATATGCTAATCTTGAACAATATCGTAAGGGAACTGTGGTTACTATATTCGGATTCCATAATATACCTAGAAGATGTAGTTGTATATGCTCCCTTTGCTGTTCTGCCTATTACTTTTTATGAAGAGTAATATCCCTTTGATAAGGGAAGTCGGGCTGAGTAAAAGATGTATATGCGAATACGAAACAAAGGATATTGGCCTAATAAATTATGATCAAGATGGTATTTCTACAGGAATATGAAGAAGATCATCGCTAACAAGACATGGCAAGAACCCAAGGAGAGAAATTTCCGATGGAAAAAAAAGAAGCTCCCTTATGGTCAAGAGAGCCTGTTCTGAGTTTCAATCTGGAATATTATCTATCTAAAACGATGAACGTAATAACCAAAATAGCTTTCTATAATTTCCACTTCACCACGTTCCTCCAAAAAATCTTGAAACGCTTTAGTTTTTTGAATTTCTCTTTCAATAAGAATTAGGTCATTCATATCTGCACCCTTAAGGGAGGTACTATGGGTACCTCCAAGTCCACCCATATCAATAGAGGCTAGCGACGTTACCCTCCAGTCCAAAATATCACTTATGGCTTTCATAAATTTATCATAAGCCTTCACAAATTTTTCTGGATCTTTAGGAATTATTTCCCAGTATTTAGAGGCTTTACTTTTCTCCCAATCACCTTCTCTTCTCCATCTCAAATTTGTCATAACCATAGATCCTTCAGCGTCATTTAAATGCAGACGCTGCTTACTTAAGTGAGCCTGCCACTCTGCCTGAGATTTTTCAATTTTTGTTCCCCAATTTGAAGGATCACCTGATGCTATCACTCTATGTGTTACACCTTTCAAGAAGCTGACGGACTGGAGTATCATACCTCCAGTTTTATATTCAACATCCCAGTAATCTGCAAAATTTCTGGATATATCTGAGTTATGACCCATTTTTACATCCAAATTATATACTCTTACACTGTTCTGAGCAAACGTGCAAATTGTAAAACTTAAGGATAGGAGTAGAAATAAATATTTCTTTTTCATTGATTTAATTTTTTAGGTTGACAATAAATTATGTTAGTAAATTAGATATTCGTGCTGAGTATTACAATAAAATTTTGAGATATTGACTATGCGGCGATACTAAAAGTAAATAGTAAGAGATAAAATTGAATTAAGTGAATGATTTACGTATTAAGGCTATGTGCCCTCTTGCCTCTTGGAAATCCATTCAACGCATTCTTAAATGTTTAGCTGTTTCTCATCTTCAATTCAAATGGATCTGAATCCTTATCGTTCCAAGAAACGCTAATTACGGCATTGTTTTCCTCAACAAGGTTATGGTGAGTTATCCTCTTAACAAGCAAAAGCTGGATGAAGCAAGAGGGAGCTGCGACATTGATGATCCTGAGTGTGAAGTCCGTGGGTCTTAACTATTAGTGAATAGAATATGCTATTATTTAAATAGTACCTTTTCTTGAGCCATATGCTACAAGGCCAATAGATAATAAGAAGAATAAAAACAGGTAATGGAGGTCCAAAACCCAAAAAAACTGATTATACAATGCAGAAAGCACAAGTGCAGATGATACAAGAAGCGTATGCCTCTAAGTACTTTTCTTACAGATTTAAATCAACAATATTTCTTATAGTTAAAAGCATTAACCCAATTCCAATATTGAATGCTCCAACAGTATCAACTATTTGCAAGAACCAAATAAATTCCATCGGTTAGCTCTTGCCCTGGTTTTTTTTCAAGTTGATCGGCAAGGCTACCTACTTTTTCAATTATAAATGCCTGTACCCACAAAAATCCACCTATCACCAGATGTATTAAAACATTAATTGTAAAAATTAATTTAGTTTTCATTTTATTGATTATTTAGGTTGTTAAAAATTTTAGCGTCAAAATAAAAAAAATCTTGAAGAACTAAATCATAATAGTTAAATACACAAATCATTCAACAGTCTAAACCAAAAAATATTATCGAACTAAAACAAAGGATATCCTTTATGCCCTTAATAAAAATCAAGGATCACCCTCACCTCAACACTCATGAAATACCTCCTCTCTAACACCTCAAAATAAGCCCCAAACTCCTCTCAATTAACGACAGTTAACAAGGCTACAAGTTGATCTTTTTTGAAAAATGACGATTAGTATCATTACCTTCAAGGACTAGATCTATGAGGAAAGGTACTAGAGAAAAGAGGGAAAAAAGTGACATATTATAGTACCAAAGAATTAGAAAAAATTGAGTCTATTTGACACAAATTAGCGTGTATGCGAATTCTTTCTACCAATGCTTTGAAAAGTAAAAAACAGTCTATAGTTACTGTAAAGAGCTATTATTTATATGTGCGATTAATCAAAAAATAACCATTTAAAACCAAAATCTAATGCCCTCTGCTGTCCAGGATATTTTGGCGTAACGAAATATCCACCATTATTGGGTTGACTCATATGGGTCAATTTAATAAAGAGAAAAACTTTCTCTATTCGCATATTCCAAAAAAGATTAGCTGGATAACTGTAACCTTCAAAAATTTTCTCATCATTTTGTAAATAAAACTGTTGGGTTACTGGATCATAGGCATTAGCATAATAAGCTGATTTGTGGTGAACATCAATCCCAATTTGTACTGGAATTGAATGGTTGAACCAGCTTCCTTGCCAATAAGCCCTCATATTTAAGAAAGTAATAGGTATTCTAAATACATCACTTTGGCTACCTGAAACTTCAGTAAAGATTACCTCATTTTTAAAATGAAAACCATAATTACGATTTTTATTGGTAGCAAGAAAAAGATTAATTTCACCCCCTACCTGACTAATCAAATTGGCATCAGGAGCTACATTTGGCATCTTATCTTCATCAAAATAAACATATTTACTGTAGGTAGTTAAAGATATTTTAGGAATGAATTGAAAGTGCCACCAACGCAAAGTAAGAGATCCGTTAATTTGATTGGAAAATGTATTATCGAAATCATTATCCCAATCATAATGATTACCGAAAAATCGTTGCTTCAGTGAGGATGGTTGGTAAAGCATACTTCTGTATTCTAAATTGATTAATTCACTCTTCAATGAACTCTTAAAATTATATTCACCCGTTTGCATGAGTTCTGCTGATCCTTGTATTTCGAAAATCTCTTTCCATCTAAAATCAACCCTACCTCCCAAGTAATTTTCTACTTTTCTTGACATGGGATTGAAATATAATGCTTCATGGTTAACCATTCTGTTTTTGACATAAAAACGATAAAAGATAGAGGACAATTTTCCAATCAAACCTATTTCATTAGAAAGAGTACGAAAAGTTGACTTCTGATAAGTACTGTCCGCATCAATTAAAAACTGATCATAGTAATCCTGATAATCTCCTCCTCCTACATTATTCTCATTAAAATCGCTGAATAGATTAACTTGATTCCCTTGATCAAATTGATGATATAATTGAAAGTTTTTAAATAAATCATATTGCTGGTACAGATGAAAAGTCAATCTGGAATCCTTTACTTTTGCATTTTCTAGGAAAATAGAATTATTTTCATATTGAAATTTATCCTCTTTATCTATCGAAAAATCTAGCTCATCAAAATACAAACCTCCCGTTTCATCCACGTCATTATTGAAAGATATCAAATTAAATAAGACTTGATAAGGCCTATCGGGATGTTTAAAACTAGAATGTAAACTCAAAACTGTATTAATTACATTTCTATCATTAATCGTTTCAGTTCCTATTTGTTTGTCAGCTGTACTTCTGTAGTACTCAAATCCAAAATTCCAATCAGGCTGAATATTCTGCGTAAAACTAAAATTGGCCAAGGATCTATTTTTCCCTCCAAATACAACATCTAATTTCATAAACGGAGACTTAGTATCATAATATTTAACCTCTGAGGACCGAGTTGTCAAAGGATCAAAAGCGTGAAAACCCGCATGTGCACCTATGGCGTTGGGAAAATCATAAAACACCGGAAATAACGCCGTACCTATATTACCCAAGTTTTGAAGTCTATAATTTGACCTATCATAGGAAGTAAATCGGTCTAAATTTCTAATTAGAGTATCAATAAAAACTAATCTATTATCATTGGATTTTAAATTTTTCTCTAAAATTACATTCAAAGTTGAGGGGCCATAAACCAAAATAGTAGAATCATCTAAAATTTGTGAAAAACTTATAATAGGCAACCATACAAGAAAGGCAAAGACTAAAATAAACTTCTTAACTACAATTCTTGACATTAATTCTTTGAGTGATTTTTGAAGGTGTCTTCGACTAATTTTAAAAATGCTGGTTGCTTACCAATGAATTTAATTTTAATGGGCAAATAAAAACAACTTTTTTCTATTAAATTTTTAAAATTTTGCAGTTTAACAAAATCTTTTTCAGTTGTCACGAGCATGGCATCATGGTAAACCAAAATCTCAACAATTTTGTCGATTTCATTTGTCTTATAATCATGATGATCGGCAAATTCATAAAACTCAATTATGTCGAAATTTAATTCTAAATGTGATTTGAATGCCTGATTGTCTGCTATTCCTGCCAAACCTATGACTTTTTGTTTAGCATCTTCAATTCCAAAAGATGTAAGAGGTGAATAACCTACCGAGGTAAAAAAGATGGGTGCGTTCGAATGGTACCTTCGTGTTTTAGCGATCATTTGGTCTTGCTCTTGATTGCTAATATCTATAGGAGCTTTTGTGAAGCAGATAATATCAGCTCGAGTTATACCCCTTCGAGCTTCTCTCAAACGTCCCGTTGGCATCAAAAAATCATCATAAAAAGGACGTTTATAAGTTGAAAGTAGAATAGACAAACTAGGCTCGACTGATCGGTGTTGATAAGCATCATCAAGTAAAATCACATCAATATTATTATTGTAATTCAAGAGACAAGGAATACCAATAGCACGGGATTCTGCTACAGCTACTGAAATTTTTTTTTCATATTTTTTTTGATAGATCATTGGCTCATCACCCAAAGTCGCAGCTGTATCAGAAGACTTCCCTAACCTAAATCCACGTGTTTTTCTACCATAACCCCTACTCAATGTAGCAATTTCCTTATTTTTACTTAGAAAATATTGAATCAAAAAATCAATCAAAGGTGACTTTCCAGTTCCTCCTACCTCAAGATTTCCAACACTAATAACATTTACTTCAAATTTTATTGAATCTTTATATTTAATGTTATATAAATGATTTCGAAATCTTGTGATAAGNTCGTATATTAACGCGATAGGAAATAAAACAAATTGCCACCAAGTCATAAAATTCTCAAATGAAAGTCAAAGATATTACGAAATGCTTACAAGAATGGGCTCCTCTGCCTTTTCAAGAATCTTATGACAACTCGGGCCTAATTGTNGGTGATGAGGAAATGCTNATAAAGGGTTGTATGATATCCCTAGACCTAACAGAATTAGTCATTGAAGAAGCATTAGCACATGAATGTAACATGATTATATCTCATCATCCCATCATATTCAAAGGAATAAAAAAACTAAGTGGAAATCATTGGGTTAATAAATGTTTAATTAAAGCAATAAAAAATGATTTGGCCATATATGCCATTCACACAAATTTGGATAATCTCTTGCACGGAGTTAATGGAATGATTGCAAATAGACTCAAATTAACGCATCGGCAAGTCCTTCGCCCTATGCAGCATACTCTAAATAAACTAGTCACGTTTGTACCTATTGAACACAAATCAAAAATACAAACTGCACTGCATGAAGCCGGAGCAGGTCTTCTTGGAAATTATAAAGAATGCAGTTTTAATGTCACAGGAGAAGGTTCATTTAAGCCTACAGAGGGATCAAATCCAACTCTAGGTAGCTTAAATCGGCTTGAATCTGTGGAGGAAAGTAGAGTTGAAGTGATTTTACCAAGTCACAAAAAAGATGCCATATTATCCGCTCTTAAATCCGCTCATCCGTATGAGGAAGTAGCCTATTTTTTGTCTTCACTNGAAAATAATCAAAGTAATTTAGGATCCGGTTTGATTGGTCTATTGGCAAATCCTATGCCCATTAAAGAATTTCTAGATCATTTAAAATCAACAATGGGCCTAATATATATCCGCCATACGAAACTAGTAAGTGATAATGTAAATAAAATTGCCGTTTGCGGAGGATCAGGAAGCTTTTTACTCAATGATGCTTGCGCATTGGGAGCTGATATTTTCATTAGCGCTGACTTTAAATATCATGATTTTTTTGAAGCCGATGGTCGGNNAACAATTGTAGATATTGGACATTATGAAAGCGAAGTATTCACAAAGCAATTGGTATGTGATTTTTTAAATGAAAAATTCACTAATATTGCATTTCATTTATCTGAGGTAAACACAAACCCAATTAATTATTTTTAATTNTGCATGGAACATTCGGTAGCTAAAAAATTAGAGGCATTAACTAAATTACAAAAAATTGACATCGCTCTAGATGAATTAATCAAAATCAGAGGTGCACTTCCCGAAGAGGTAATGGATCTAGAAGATGAAATTACAGGTTATCAAACAAGGGTTGAAAATCAAAATCAAGACTTGAATGATATAGAAAATCTGATTGAAAATCATAAAGTAGCCATCAAAGATGCAGAAAGGTTCATAAAAAAATATGAAGAACAACAGATGAATGTTCGTAACAATAGAGAATACGATGCTATTAGCAAAGAGATGGAACTACAGCACCTTGAAATTCAAATTCTTGAAAAAAAAATCAAGGAGGCGTATGGAAAAATTGAATTGAAAAATTCNGAGATAGATGAAACCAAGCATCGCCTAGAAGAGAGAGANAAAGATCTTATTGCTAAGAAAAATGANCTTTCAATCATTAGNACTGAATCAGAGGAAGACGAAAAAAAATACCTAAAGTCAAGAGANTCATTGGCTAAAAAAGTAGATCCACGACTCCTAGTTTCTTATGANCGNACGAGAAAAAACATGCGCAATGGACTCGCTGTTGTACCAGTTCATCGAGATGCNTGCGGTGGNTGTTTTAATATTGTTCCTGCCCAGAAGCAAGCGGAAGTTAGGGAAAAGAAAAAGATTATAATTTGTGAACACTGTGGTCGAATCTTAGCCGATGTCATCGAAGTTATAGAGCCTGAAGTAGTAATCAAAAGAAGAACAAAACGAGCAATTACCAAGAAAAAGATAACTAAAAAATAATCGCTTATTTAAAATACTAAAGTGAAAGATCGTGATCAATGGACCCCCAACTCAGGATACTTCCCGACTATTGTTCTGTAATACTTCTTCATCATTTCAATGTCTTTTTTAACATCTCCAGAGGGAGTGAAAGGTGCCTTAAGTTCAACA
>NHIO02000061.1 GCA_002171975.2 Flavobacteriales bacterium TMED191 | reverse complement strand
GTTATTGAAGGAAAAGTAGCCATTATGCAAGTAAACCTCCAGGTCTTTTTTGCTGCAATAATTCAGATTGTACTGCTACTGAGATAAGACGGCCAAGTTCTCTACCTCTATCTTCATCACCTTCTACATTAGAACCAGAAGCGTCTACATTTACGACTACGCTAGTAGATCCTCCTAACTGATGATTTGGAGTGATATTTCCAGAAGATCCTGGTGTAAATAATTCTGGACCACGTTCTCCAACAATATAACTACCTCCTGCTTTTACTGGACCTCCGTTTGCCTTAAATAAACCACCGATTCCAGGGATGCTACCAAGTAATGAATTTACACCAAATTGTAAAAGGGTTCTAGATATTTGGTTAAATACACTGGTTGCTACCTCGCCTAAAGTTTTAGTTCCTTGTATTGCACCTTCTATAGCATCAACTATTCCATTTTCTATTGCTGAACCTATTTGTTTATACATAGTTTCAACCTTTTGTAGTTCATTTATAAGACGTAGTTTATCTCCTATTTCTTTTTCAGTAAGATCAGTTCCTTTATCTTTAAACTCCACTATTTTTTGCTCTATAGTTGCTTGTTCTTTACCTACTTCTAAAGATCTTTGTAATAAGGCTATTCGCTTATCTAGATTAGCTCCGATTGTTGGATCGGTTGTTCCTTCTAATAGACTTAAATCTCCTCCTAAACCTTCTCCTACTGCTCTAGATAATGATCTTTTTCTTGCATCATTAGTGAGCATACCTGTTTTTACTTTACCTCTATCTTTTCTAGTTCCTCTTTCCTCTAAAACTATTTCGTTAAATCTTGCTAAATCAGCACCAGATAAACTTTCTTTAAAGTTTTTAAACTGTGAAGGAATAGTAAATCCCGACAATATTGTATTTAAGGCATTTATTCCAGGAAGTATGGCTTTGGCTAATACAGCCTGAATAGAAGCTCCGAGTTGACCAAATGTTCTAGCTAATTCTCTAGAAGATTTTCCAACTTCTTTTAGACGTTCCAGGCTTTTACCGCCTAGAGCTATTGTCAGTTCTTGGGTTAGTAGTTTGTTAAGTTCTTGTTGTTTGCCTAGTTTTTTAAGTTGTTCTGCTCTTTTTTGGGTTGCTTCGCTACTGAACAGTGATTTTTCCGTAACAGTTGCTAAAGCTGTATCTACATTTTTTAGTCCTTCTCCAAATGCCTTAACACCATTTATAGTATTTGTTAATGTCTGAAGTGCTGCTGTGGCTGCAATACCTCCTGCAAAACCACCCATCTGTCCAAACATTCCACCAATACCACCACCTAAACCACCAGCAAGAGCACCCAACGGACCTTGCCCGAATAGCAAAGGAAAACCACCACTTATAAGAGCACTCTGTTTATCAAATCTTCTACCTAAATTTCGTAATGTATTTGGGCTAGATCCTGGGCTTCCTCTTAATAGTTTGCCTGTTCTTTTATCAAAGTTCAGTCCAGATTCAGTGGGAAGAGTAGAACTAGCAAATTGTGGTCCTATACCACCTGGGCCTATAGTTGCAAACTTACCTGAAGCTAATTGTTTTTGAAGTTGATTTTGCTTTGCAAGCTCTTCTGTTTGTTTTTGTTTTACCCTTAATTCATTTTGTTCAATCTTCAACTCTTCCATTGCTAATTTTCTTTGGATTTCTGCTGCTTTAAATAGCTTTTGATTGTCTAAAACAGCAGCCCTTCTTATATGTGCTCTTGCTTTGTCTACTTTTAAACCTTGCTCTTTCTGTTTTTCTATTAAATCTCCTATTTTTCTAGTCTGAATCATGGATGCCCGTTGAGCATCTTGCATTTTTAGTTTTTCTTTTTCTACTTTTAGAGTATCAGCAGATATTTTTAAAGGCTTCGCTAAATTTTTTCTAAATGTTGCTATTCTTTTTTCCAGCGTTTTTATCTTACCTTCTACTTTTGAGGTATCTAAAGTTATATTTACGCTGTAATTTGAACCAGCCACCAAAAAATTAATCAGATATTAAAAGTTTAGCGTACCTTACGCATTTGGGCTTGTTTTCGTGCGTCATCGTATGCTTTGTTCTCTTGTTCTACTTTTATTTGAAAGTATGCGTTCCAAGCAAACAGTTCTTGGGCTGACATTTTTTCTCTTATTTCCCTGTGTGTATAACCTAATTTTTCTGCTACAAAAAATTGTAAGAATACAAAACTGTCTTTTTCTAACTTAGCTTTTTACGGCATCGGGGCTTTCCTCCTCGCCCACTCCTTGCATTTTAGTCATTATGTCCAGTAGGACAGCTAAAGGTATTTCTCTTCTAAGTGCTGGTAAATCTCCTGATGTAAACATCTTTGTACCTGTTTCGTCTTCTGCTTTTGTAACAATAACTTGTAATGCAAAGTCAAGGCTGCCTTCATCTTGACCTTTGTTCATAGCTATTAGTGTACTGTTTATGGTATCTCTATCGGCTATTGTAAGAGGCGACCAAAAGATTTTTAAGATAAGCTCATCCCCTTTAAAAACTGAGTAGCTACTGCGTTCTTCGACATTGAAGGCTTGCTTCAGTTTGTCTATTGCTCTTACTGGTGACATAAAAAAATGTATCTATTCTTGTAGTATAACTCAACCGTAGACACTCGGCATATTACTTGTAAATCTTTTACTCGTTCCAATAAATGCAATATTTATATCAGATAATATAACTTTGTTTTTAGTGTATATTCTGTACCACTGTGGAGTGTAGGTAAAAGTTAAAGGGCTCTTTGCTGTTTTTCCTATATCTTCGTAAGCTATTATTCCCAAGCCATTTACAGGAATTTTTGCATTTTTATTATTTATAGTAAACCCTGCATAATTTATTTCGTTTCCTATGTAGACAGGTTGATTTAGAGACGTAAATACAGATTTTCTTTTTACGGGAACTCTAGCTGTTTGTTTTGGCACTGGACCACCTACTTTAGATCCAAGTTCAAAACGAAACTTACCTACTTTTTTATTTACTACTTTTGTAGGTTGCACTGGACTTGCAGATATCTTCCAACTTTTAGCAGAACTACCTGTCCACCAGGGAGCAAAAAATTGTAATTTATAGGCTATTTCAGCAGCAGCACTTTTTTTCGCCTTTAATATATGATCTTCAAGATCTTTTGTTAAGAATGATATGTCTTTAGCCATTAGCAGTAAAAGTGCAGGTGATAGCACTTAAAAAATGGCTATCTTGTTCATTGTTTACAGTTGTCGGTCCAGCTAATTGTGATACACGGGGAGATACTGCAAATTTATCTACATAAGTAGAAGTGTTTATTGATGTTAAGCCTGTGATAACTGATTCTGCTACTGCGGATGCACTTCCTGTTCCTTTGTTTTTTGGGGTCATAACTCCACAACTTATAGAACCACTGTAGTAAGTTTGGGCTGATCCTTGAGGTTGTGTAGTTGCTTGCGTAAAATCCAAACTAACCATCACATACTTTTTGTTTAGACCTGGGGTGTTGAACGGAGTATTATCAAAAACTACAGTTACAGTTGGGTCAGCATCCGATACTGCATCTTTTATAGCGTTTTCAAATGCTGCTCTTGCTTTTACTAAAGTCATTAGAAGATAACGTCAATACGGAATAGATATTCTTGAGCACCTTTTAACGTGCGAATATCTGTTATCTTAGCTCCTCTTGTAGATCCAGAAAATGTAAGAGTTATTTCATCTTGGAGTAGTGGTTGGCTATCGCCTATTAAATCTGGTGTTATGTATAGCCTTGCTATATTTTCTTGAAATCCTGATTCTTCACTGGATTGTACAAATTCTATAGGAACCTTGATTTCATAAGTTGTATCTATGGTTATATATTCACCTGAGTCTGTGTCATAGCTAGATATACCCTTTCGAGTGTAAATAATTGATGAGTCTAATGCGTTCCCAAGTTGAGACACAACCTGTTTGGCAACATTTTTTAGTACTGTATCTAGTTGACCTGCCATTATCCTCTAACCACTCTCATTTGAAAAGCTCCTGCTCCACCTAGCATATATGCTCCAAGGTAACTTTGTAACCACGGGTAAACATCCATAATATTATTTACGGAACCAGTTCCCTGGCTATCTGTATTGTACTTAACTTCAATATCACCTAGCTTTACTTCAGAGAAGTTACCATCTGTTCCTGTATTACCTGTCATAGCTTCGGTGTCATTTGCCAATGCTCTAGATAATTCGTATTGAGCATACTTAATATTATTTGGAATAGCTGTGCAAGCTAGTTCAACATCATCTACCGCATAATTATTTCTTGGAAACTTTAATGCCTGACCATTATCACATCTGTCTCCATAAAAAACTAAACTGTCGATCCATCTGGTAGCTGCTATTAATGCTCTATTCTTTTGGTCATCTGTTTTATTTGTCCAAGTGCTTGAATCTGGAACGGTTTCAAAATAAGTATTAGCTTCTGCCAATGTGACATAGCTATTTGCAGTAGCACTTGATAATGTTGCTGTTATAGTTGCTGCCACGATCTATAAAGTAATTTAGTTTTATTGTAGCGTAAAGAAAAAACCCCACCAATAATTGATGAGGTTCTTTACTGCTTTGCTTTTGCAACTTAATAATACAATTAATAAGTTGAAGTATCAAGAGGTGTGTTAACTGTTAACTGAACCAATGGAATTAAGTCAGCATCATATGTGATTGCCCACTTGTTAGCTGTCGCTAAGTTCGCATTAGTTGGGTTGTCAGCAGCATCATTCCACTTAGTACCCATAACATGATATGCAGTGTGATAATCAACAGACATAACATCTTGCTTAGAAAGAATGTTTCTTTCAGCTTCGATTCTTAGTGCCTGTTGCTGACCTTCAAGAATTGTACCTGCTGTTGTTAAGTAACAGAAGAACTCTACCTGATGACCAGATGTGCTAGAAGGTGCAACTGTGTTAACAGCAGAGTCAACTACAACTTGGCAGCCAGCAAATTCACCGATGGATCTTGCACTGACACCAACACCACCGCCACCCCACTGGATACCTGTTCCAGTAGATAAAGCAGAAGTAGAGAAAGTTAACAATCCAACTTGATACAAGTAGTAAGCAACTGATGGATGAACAATAAGGATGTCTAAGTCATCACCACGTTCTCCAAGCAAGTTTCTTGCTCTTGCAACTGTTGAAGCTGTTAAAAAGTTAGCTTCTAGAGCAGTACCAGAAGCACCTTTTGCTACGTCTAACTTGTTAGATCCAAGTGCAGTACCAAATAAACCAGCTAAATGTGAAAATAATCTAGCGTTGTTTAGTTTGTTGATAGCATCAGCTAATTGGTTTCTGATATGACCCATAGGATCTTCACCAGCAGCCAAAATAGCAACATCGTCTACAGCATATGAAAATGCTCTATGACAAATGGTTGCAATCTGTGTTGCTGTACCAATTTTTTGTGGTGTTAAATAACCAGCACCAGAAGTACCCCAGTTTGCAGCACCAGTAAGAATTTCTTCTGTTGGAGCAATTGGGTTAAACTCAGGAACTTGGATTTTAGTACCACCTTCACTTGCATCCATTAATGAATTACGAGTGATAGCACCAGATTTAACAAATGCACTACGTTCTTTAATTGCTTCGGAAACGTATGTGCTGAAATTATTTCTCTTAACGATGTCCGCTAGTAGGACACCGCCAGTATAATTCTGAAACGGAGCAGCCATTCAGATTTACCTTTTTAAGTTTTGCGATACCCTAGCCACAGACTAAGGAATTAATTTCACAGAAATTAACTATTTAAGATTGAGCTTCCCTCTTCAGCACGGCTGAGAGTTCAGGGTTCTCACTCTCCATTATAAGCTGTTGCGTCAAATTTCCACTCTTCCAAGGATTATCTGATCCTCCTGACACATTTGCCACAGGACTTGGCTTTGCTCCCATTCCTGATTTATTACTTGGATTAAAATGATGTTCCCAACCACTACCAGGATTTTTAAGACTTGCAAGATAAGTATTAAGATCTTGTTCTACACCGCCATTTAATACAACCACTTCTCCGTTAGAACTTTTCTGTAGTTTTCCTTGTAGTAATGATAAGGTTTGTTCTGCGTTTATCGCTCCAAGATTACTAATAGCTGCTAATGCTTTTGTTCTTGTAGAAGCTACTTCATTAGAAGTTTTCATATCTTCTAATTGTTGAGCTAATGTAGTAATCTTTTGATCTTTTTCCTGTGCTGTTTTATTAGCTTCTTCCCACAATGTTTTCCATTGACCTTGATCTTCTAATTCTTTGGTACGTTGTTCTTCTTTCTTTTTATAAACTTCATCTAATTTAGATTTTGCACCTTTAAATTTTTCTTCAGCTTCAGCAGCTTCTTTATGAGCAGCAGCTAGTTTTGCTTCATATTCTGCTTTTACAGAAGTAAGATCAGGTGCTTGTGGTTGTGTTTTTGTTTGTGAAGGAGTTTCAGTCACAGACTGATCAGCAGAAGTCACAGACTCAGGCTGAACTACTTTTTCTTCGATTGCCATAATTTATTCAGATAATGCACTTGTAGATTTTTTCTTAGAAACAGGTTTCTTTGTTTCTTTTTTTACTGTTTTAGTTTCAACTGGATTAGTTTTAATTGCAGGAATTTCTGCTAATTGCCACTTAAAAGTTCCATCAGCTTGTTCAACGTAGTCAAGATGTTTAGACATAAAATGAATTACTTTAATATCATTGTAATACTAAAAACTTCCCCCGTCTATAACCGCATTAGTTGCAATAGAAACTTCTCCACTTGATACAGATATTCCACTACCAGCAGTAACAGTAGCATCACTTCCAGCATTACCTCTTGGGATACTAAATGTTAAGACAGCAGCATTTGCTGTTCCTACATTTGTAACAGAAGCACTAGAACCTGCTGCTCCTGTACTTACACTTCCTATCGCTATTGTCGCTGCACTACCTGCTGCTCCAGTAGCACCTGTCGCTCCATCACTTCCATCGCTACCATCTGTACCATTAGTTCCATTTGTACCGTTAGTTCCTCTAGGAATTGTAAAGTTAAAAACAGCAGCACTACTTGTTCCTGTATTTGTAACACTTGCACTTGTTCCAGCATTTCCTGTAGTTGTAGTTCCTACTGCTACAGTTGCACTACTTCCAGATCCTGTATCTCCTTGAGGTAAAATTCCAGCTAATGTTAAAGAACTATCTTTATCATCTTTAGGTTCTTTTGATAAAGGTATTCCATCTCCCCAGTTTTCTAATCGTTTTGGTCCATAAAATACTAATGGTTTCTTTTGTACATAAAAATCACCTTCATCTCCCTGTGTAGGTTCTGGTTGTTTTGATCCACTAATAATTTTATTACCAGGATCTCCTTTTATTCCTTTAGGTCCTTCAGGTCCTCTTTGACCTTCTTTACCTTGTTCACCTTTATTACCTTTAACTCCCTGTTCACCTTTAGATCCTTGAACACCTTTATCACCTTTAGGTCCTGTCGGGCCTTGAGTTCCAGGTTTACCATTCTTACCATCAATAGGTTTTGGCAGCGAATCAATTTTATTTTTTAAGCGAACTAACGCTGTAACTTGAGCTAAACTTAAATCTTCTTTAGTTGCCATCTTTTATCAAAGCGTTAATTAGTTTATCAACTTGCTCTGAAGTTGCACCTTCACGTTTTGGCTCTTCTTTAACATCATCTGTCTGTTCCTTTTCTTCATTTGCAGCAGGTAATACTTCTCCTTGTACCAATATCTGTCTAAATTCTTCTCTATCAATAACTTGTTGATCGAATAAAGCTGTTAATGCTGTTACATCCTGTCCAATTAATCTTTCAATATCAAAGTCTCTACTGATCTTTACTTCAGGTGGTTCGATTCCTACATACTGTGCAGATAAATTAAATGCTTTTTGTAACTTTTGCTCTAACTCCATAGAAACCATAGACAACATAGAGTTAGTATCAACACGATCTAATCTTCTAGCATCAGCACTTTCCGCTACAAACTTTTGTTGTGATAGCGTACTGATACCTAAAGTAGCCATTTGCATTTGCAATTCTTTAATTTCAGCAGATTGTGCATCAAATGCACTACTTGCAGGTTCTACATAA
>NHIO02000060.1 GCA_002171975.2 Flavobacteriales bacterium TMED191 | reverse complement strand
CAACCTTCTACAAAAACAGTACATTCTGCATTTGCAGCACCTGGTGTAGGTTCCGCTGAACATGCAGTACCATCTGATGTAAAGTTTGTTGCTCCTAAATCACCATCTAATGTCTCCACCATTAAAATATTTCCTGTGCCATCTCCAAAATAAACAGTGTCACCACCGCCACCTATTCCAGAACCAAAACTTCCTTCTGCATCTTCATATCCTAACCAATATCCACCAGCAGGAATGACTACATCACCGAAAGTTAAGTCACCAAATGGTTGCTCATCATCTAACATAAATCCTAATAAAGAACAATCTTCAGTACCCGAATTATATATCTCTATATAATCCTCTGGATCTCCAGAACCATGTGCCTCAGTTACATATACTGTTCCTATTACACAAGGTAAAACAGATAAATCATATTCACATAAACCATTATCAATAATTGCATCGATATTATAATTTAAGGCTGTTGAATCAGTACAACCCTCAAGATATTCAATACATAGAGTGTTTTCAAGTCCTGGTGTAGGATCTGCTGAACATCCAGTACCATCAGAAGTAAAGTTTGTTGAACCTAAATCACCATCTAATGTATATACTACCAATACATTTCCTTCTGCATCGCTTAAATAAATACTATCACCACTTCCACCAATACCAGAAGAAAAACTGCCGGATGCATCCTCATAACCAATCCAGTAACCACCTGCAGAAATAACAATATTACCAAAAGTTAGGTCTGATAATGATGGGCTATCATCAATCATAAAACCTAATAGAGAGCAGTCCTCAGAACCTGAATTATATAACTCTATATAATCAGCAGGATCACCAGAGCCGTGTGCTTCACTAACATAAACTGTACCAAGTACACAAGGTGGGACATCTACAGAGTAGGTACAACTGCCATCACTAAATGTTGCACTTTCATCAAAATTTTCAGCATTTGAATCAGTACAACCTAATATTGCACAATCATCATTTGCATAGCCAGGAGTTGGAGATGTTAAACATGATACACCATATTCATCATAACTATGAGACAAACCACTGGATGGACCAACAACTACAGATAGGGTATTGTTACCATCAGACAAATATACATAATCTCCATCAGCACTAAGTCCGGAAGTGAAACTTCCCTCTCCATCCTGATAACCAATCCAATATCCACCTGCACTAATTATTACACTTCCAAATGTCAAATCAGACATTGTTTCACTATCATCAATCATGATACCTTCTAACGAGCAATCTTCTGTTCCAGAATTATAAAGCTCAATATAATCTTCTGGATCACCTGAACCATGTGCTTCACTTACATACACTGTACCTATGACACATGGACTTAAGTATAAACAACTTCCATCATCGGCTGTCGCCAGTTCTTGATAATTAGAAGCAGTTGGGTCAGTACAACCAATGACAAGTTCAATATCACAAACAGAATTATAGAAGCCCAGATCAGTCCAAGTATTTTGATCAAAAACAATCCATTCTGAATCATCCTCATTTGTTCCTGCAGACAAATTCCAATCGGTGTTTCCTGATGCGATACCACATTTTCTTACTAGAGTATGATCTTTAGTTGCTGCAACCTCACCAGCTACCATCCAGCCTGATCCAGGATCTCCTAGCCAATCTCCTAGCCAATCAATAACTTCATAATTATTTTGCACTCCCCAAACAAGAGCAAACCCATCATCACCGTTACTTAAATAATTAAATGTCATATCAGCTTCTGCAAGTATTGCTTCGTCTGCTGATGGATGAGCAATAACATAAACATTTCCAGCTGGAATAATCGATCCCTCAGGAAAAGAGTTCCAATATTCAAATTCCCCCAAAGTACTAGGTGCATTTGCAACACTAGGGAAAGCATAATCACTTAAATCTACATCAACTTGAGTAGGATTATAAATTTCTAAATACTTATTATTAGAAGAACCTTCAGCATACTCTGAAAAAAATAAAGGCATTGAACTACAACTTGAATTTCCACCATCACAAACACCGCACAAATCAATAAAAGCAGTACCACCACATTCACCATTACAATCAAGTTCAGCGATACAATTATTATCACAATCAAAATTATCTAATGCATAAATACAACTTTCAGAATCTTCAATTGTAACAGAAGAGTTGTAATTACAAGCAGTTGTATCTAAACATCCTAATATTTCACAGTTAGAATTAGAAGATCCTGGTGATGGATTTGTTAAACAAGAAATCCCATCAATAGAAAAACTATGTGACAAACCAAATTGAGATATTCCTAAACTAACAATTAATGAAGAAGTTCCATCAGAAAAGACAACAATATCACCATCTGCACTAAGACCTGATCCAAAACTACCTTCTTGATCCTCGAAACCTAACCAATATCCTCCAGCAGAAATCACTACATCTCCAAACGTAAAATCTGTTAATGCTTCATTATCATCTAACATAAAACCAGATAAAGAACAATCTTCAGCGCCTGAATTATATAACTCAATAAAATCACCGTCTGTGTATGACCCACTAGCCTCGGAAACATAAACAGTTCCTAACACACATGGATTTGCATCAACATATTCACAACTTCCGTCATTAAAAGTAGCTAAATCTGAATAATTCAATGCAAATGAATCTGTGCAACCATAAACTGCACAATCATTATTTTGAGAACCTGGACTAGGTATTGTAATACATGAAATACCATCAGATGTAAAACTATGAGAACCACCGCTTGATTCACCTAAAATAACAACTAATGGTTCTGAAAATCCATCTGAAAAGAAAATCCAATCACCACCACTACCTATTCCAGATGTAAAACTACCTTCAGCATCTTGATAACCAACCCAGTAACCTCCAGATTCAATAATTATATCACCAAAAGTTAAATCAGATAATGATTCATTATCATCTAACTTAAATCCAGCTAAAGAACAATCCTCAGCACCTGAATTATATATTTCAATATAATCTTCTGGATCTCCTGCACCATGTGCTTCACTTACATAAACCTGACCTAAAATACATGGTGGTATGTCTTGAGCATTAATATTAAAGCAGAATAGTGATAAGACTAATATCAATAAAATAGATAGTGATTTTTTCATTTTTATAGTATTTAAAATTATTAATTTGATTTGTTTTTAATTTGTGAAAATTGCTTAAAAAAATTTCCTTATTATCACCTACAATATTAGATTGATAATGTAAATGGAATGATTAGATAAGTTTAATTTTATGTAAAATAATAATACTCAACATTATTTAAATGTTAATAAACACTGCAGTATGTTAACTTTCTATTAATTTTAATTAATGTAAATAATCTAGTGTCTCTAGAGTAGTTAGATAATCATTAACAATAGAACCTTTTTTATAATTACTAAACCAAATTTTAACAATATCTGTTACACCATTATATTTATTATTTAATTCTTTTAATGAGTTAACCGAATAAAGTCTTGAAGACTTGTGAATTAAGATCAACTTAGGATCAGACTCTCCGTTGTCATATGTATCTAATAAGCTTATTACCTTAGCTTCAACAACACTTCCTTTTTCCAATTTTGATCCAATCACAACTGCATCTAATAGATCGCCGTCTTCCGAAGTAAATTTATTTAGCACAAAACCATAATTAAATGGGTAATTAAGATATTCAATATGCCTTGGTAATCCATTTAAGGAGTCTTGCAAAATTTGATTATAATATTTATTAAATTCCCATTTCTCAGAAGATCCCATTGGTATCTCAATAAGAACATTAGTAAATTGAGGTTTATCATTTTCCTGACAAGTAATTAAATTGGATAATAAAAGAAAAAATGAAATTATTAAAAAGTTCACTATTTATCCAATTAAATATTGTAAACCAACTCTAATCTCATATTTTGCAGGATCTCCCGCACTTGTACCTCCGTTGATTTCTTTTCGAAATTGAATTTTTAATACATTTAGATGAGAATTAATTCTATAATTATAACCAATTGATAAAGTTTCAGTTATATCACCTACACTACCATTTTGAGAATCAACATTATAAAAATTAACATCTGTGTTATCGTATCTTAAAGCAAATACAGAATTATATTTTTTTAAAAAATAATTTCCTTCTAAAATAACTCCACTTGTACTCCATTTTTCCTGACTTAAATTCATTGTTTGATCCCAATGATAATCAATTAAATGAAATTCTGAAAGAAAACTAAATCCACGGTACATTAAAGCAAAATCAGCTTGATAAAACCGTTTGATACCATTAATTTTTGTAAAAATCTCGTCTTCTCCCTCCATATAGTCGTTACTACCTTTCTGAGAATGACGATAGCTTGTCCCAAATGAAAAAACAGGAATTGGTGAAGTAGAAACATCAATTGCTCGATACTTCATTTTGCAAGGATATGATAACTCTAGTCTACCTATATACTCAACTCCTCCCTTTATGTCATTTTCAGAAACCAACGAAGGCTCTCCATTTACTACAGATCCAAAAAGTTGAATTTTATCATTCAAAAAACCTTTAGAAAGATGCAAACCTACATCTCTTCTAGTTTGACCTTTATCAATAATTTGTGCTCTTTTTAGCCATGGAGAATATATAATTGCAATTCTGCTATGTCTTGAGAAGTTTAACTTATGTAAACCTATAGTAGTTTCTATAAATTTGTTGTAAGTCACATATGCATCAAGTATAGGTATTTCTCCATTAACAGACTTTGCAAAGTCAAAATGAATTTCATAATCCATGTCTCTTTTGTTTGAACTCCCCTCAATCTTTAACCTTACGTCTTTTAATTTAAATAAGTTTTTATTAATCTTATCAGAAGTCAATTCATCGTCAGATGGATACCATCTGTATTTGTAGTAAGTTGTTATATTTCCTCTTATCTCAATATTATCATAACCTTTATTAAATGAATATTGAGAAAAAGAAAAAAAAGGCAATAAGAATAGAATAAATAATAATCTCAGCATAATTAATTTATATTAGGAACATCATAGACAAATAACTTAGATAATTTATCACTAGTTATAAATAAGAGGTTATTTACAAAACAGATACCTTCCGCACCAATTATATTAAGTTTAATTTTTTTTTCAACTCTATAACTATTTGGATCCATTATATAGATACAGTGATCTTCTTCGGATAAAAGCCAATACATACCACCATAAAATGTAATATCTGAAAGTTCATTAATATCTAAGTACTTATTTTTTAAAACTTGAAAATCCTCATTTAATTCAATTAACATACAAGGATTAGTTTCTGTTACCACAATAAACCTTTTCAAATCTGGATTGTAGACTATACCTTCAAACCCCCTGTTCAAACGACCATTGTATGAAATTTCATAGGTATTTAAATGTTCAAATTTTGAATTTAACTTTTCTACTTTTCTTGATCTTTCTTCCAATACATATATATATTCATCTGACATATAAATACCTTCAAAATCTTCTCCACTAAAATTCATTTCTTTCGATTTATTAGTAGTTACATCAAATGTGAAAACTTTACCATTGTCTGATGCAATAACACAGTCATTATCAATACATGATATTGCAGATGGCTCTCCTGTATTCAAATTAATAACCTTTATAGGTCTGATTAAATCTGAGGATGAAAATAGGATAATGTTGAATATTAATAATTTTATCATAATTAATTTTTAGTCCACCCCTGCATCCAACCTTGACCATAATCTGCATTACAACCATTTGCTGAAGTATTTAATGAATTTGAAATAATTGATTCAATATTGGGGTTATCTACTATTAATAAAGTCTCTGTATTTATAATATTTAAATTTGAAATTATACTTTCTCCAATTTCAAAAAACTGATTTGAAAGTAAACCTTCAATTTCAACCCCTTCACTAAAAGAATCAATGTAAATATTATCTAAACTAATTTTTGCACCCCTTCTAACTTTAATTGCAGTTTGATCACCGTCTGCAATTAATGTTACATTAGATAATATAGGAAAGGCTACTGGAGTTAAAGCTTCATCAAATTCACTGTTATCAACTTCAATACCATCTTTATAATCACCTTCTTGCTGTATATACCAAAAAGAACCAGTCCCAGTCCATCCACCATTATCAATATCAACAGCATCACCATTATTATTGTTAACAACCAAATGATTAACTACAACATTTCCTCCGTTAATTTCAATACCATCACTAAGGTTATCATTGACTTGAATAAAATTAACTTCTGTACCAGATCCTACTGCATTTAACATTAAACCCTCTGTCTCAATTCCATCAACTGGCTCACCAGAATATTCAACTCTAATATATCGAAGAATACCTGAATTATCATATGGATTATCTCCGCCAAAAATACCTGTCGTACCATTCCCCTCAATTGGACCAGTTACAGTATTTGTAATTGCACTTCCGTTAATTATCAATCCACCCCATGAACCTTCAACTTGAGAAAAACTAGTAAATATTATTGGGTTTTCTTGAGAGCCCTCTGCAAAAATTTTACCACCTTGTAAAATAGATAAAAATGTTGGTTCAGAGTTATCAATTGCACTGATGGTTACGCCTTGACCAATATATAATTCAACACCGTTGTCAACAAAAGTATTTCCACTTAACTTCCAACATTCACCGTTAGATAAAGAAAAATTTTCATTTATATGACCACTTAAAACATTACATCCATCTCCGTCAATAGTTAAAAAACTATATTCAGTTTCTTCGGGAGGATTTTCTTCAATTTCTTCTTGTAAACATGATGTAAGCAAAAAGCAGGATAATAGAATAAAAAAGATGTGTATATGTTTAGAATAAATGAATTTATTGTACATAAATAATTTTTTTTACAGATTTGTCATTATAAATTTCAAATAAGACAGAATTAGTCTTTTTTTGAATAACCTCATTGCCAAATATATTTACAACTTTAATAAGTTGTTTATCATTATTTTGTTCACTTAAGTTAAATATAAGATCATTACTTGATGCAAAAGAAAAGTCTTGAACAACAAAATCACCAATACCATTAGGCACTCTTGCATACCCAACATCAGAACTAATCATACTCCATGTTACTTCTGACAAGACATTTAACTGACTATCTGAAAGATATAATGTTTCACCAAAACTTGATAATTTAAAGTCAGCATGCATTTCACCTTGTAGTGTGTTTTGATCATCAGCCCAAATTATCAGATATGAGTTTGGATTTAAAAATATGTTAGGAAAAGTATATTTTGACAAATCTGATAAATCATCTGAAAGATGAAGTCCGTTTAGATTAATAGGCTCATTCCCTTTATTATATAACTCTATCCAATCATCATATTCACCAAAGTCATCAACTAATGCACTATCATTAGAAACCATAAGTTCATTTATTACCAAATCACTAAAGGATTGACTAATAGCTAAAGAACTTGAAAGAAAAAAAATGTAAAAAAACGAGTTAAAATAGATCATATTAAAAATTTTATACAATAATAAAATCTCGTTCTTAACTAAATGTATATTTAATATTAATTTAAAGAAAATAATTTAATTGTAGCAGTAAATAAACCCCACCCTATTTAACTGATTACAGCAGTTTTACAAAACAAATTTTGCGACGTTTATCAACTCGTTATATCTAAATATAAAAATTAATATTTTAACAGATGAAATTTATTTTAGAGTATAAATTTCTAAAACCCTAATCTACTAAAAAATTTAACAATTCCCGAAACAAATTGATCTGGAATATCTTGAAGCATAGCAGTAAAACTTAATTGATCATTAACTCCTATCGCAATAACAATTGATATCAATAATCCAATCATGGCAAAAGAAAAATCTTTAAATATTAATTTAAATGATTTGAATATACTATTCTCACCACTTCTTCTAATTGCCATACCCAATTCCCTTCCACCTAGAAGTCCAATAAAGACCCAAGTAGTGCTCATAGGCACTTGACTATGCAGCTTGAAATAGAATAATAAAATACAGTAAATAAAATCAATAACAGTAGCAAATCGCACATCAGTTACAACTGATTTCTCTGTTACTATCTTTTGTATTCTTCCACCTTTATAATACAACAGAAGACCTAAACCAAAAAAGATGATACTAACAAAACCTAAAAAAGTAAAAAAGTTCATACTTCGAGGAAGATAAACTGCAATATTAGCAGCATCTTGCATTAACCACACCGACCATAAAGTTCCACTAGTAATCCATTGTGCTATAGTCCAACCGAAATTTGCTTTACCAGTAAAGTATTTTTTAGCTAATTGAGCTATTGTAATAAAAACAATAAAACCAATAAAAAATGCTAAGATATAGCCAGACATACTCTTAGCAAGAACTTTTCCTACAGCAGCTGGAGTTGCAGCAAAAGATGTCAATAAAATGAACGTTGTAGAAACAGGCATTCTTAGTCTAGTTAATATAAGCAAGAATACTGGTGCCGCAACTTGTAAAAAATGAAAGGAAGTTGGAGCTTTATCAAATCCTTTAGCAGATAACCGACCATTACTAACATCACGATCTACAATACCATCTCCAACAGCCTCACCTGTTTCATTGATAGCACCAACCACATCAACAGTCATCCAGCTATAAGTAATCGTAGAAACAAAAATACCGCCCAAAAACAACCATAAAACCCACCACTTTTTATCTTGATTAGAAGCTATAAAAGTTCCAATAGTTTGAATACTATCATTAGCAACTGCAGCATAAGCAGCAAATAAAAAACCAACCCACATAGCAAGCTGAGGATAAGGTGCAGCAAACATAGCTAGCAAGAAACAACAAACAATAAAAGATAAAAATGATCTTTCGGACTTCTGAACATATAACTCAACTGGATAGCTGAATCTAGATAAAAATTTTTTCACAACACACTAAATATGTAAGAAATGTAAATATATGAAAGATGTCCTATATAAATGTCGAACAAAAGGCAAAAATCATAATAAAAATATACAAGAATGTGCTGATTTCAATTTTATTAACTTCCATAATTATTTATTTATATACTAAACTAGCATAGTAATCTTATTNTAAAGTGAACATTNTGTTAATTTAATGTTAATTTTAGNNCTATTTNTTAGNGAATAAATATCCAACTCCTTTTATAGTTTTAATNTTATNNTTTCCTATTTTTTNTCTGATTTTTCTAATTTGGACGTCTAAATTTCTTCCACTTACANAAGTATCCGACCAAATAGATTGCATAATCTTTTCTCTTTTAAAAACATTANCAGGCTTTGACATTAAAAGTTCTAATAAANTAAATTGTTTTTTAGTCAATGAATAAGTCTCCCCGTCNGAANTAACNGTATAATCNTTATCANTTAAAATCACACCATTAAAAGAACTAACGNTATNATTATGAATACTTCTTTTNAGAAGTATCTCGATTTTTTTAATTATTAATTTAATTTTTATTGGTTTTTCAATAAAATCATCTGCACCAGCATCATAACATGCAACTTGAGTAAACTCTTCATTCCTAGCAGATANAAAAAGTATAATTANATCATTTAAAGTTGNGTCTTNTCTAATTTTTTCACATGTTTCAACACCATTCAATCTAGGCATCATGACATCTAAAATAATAAGTGAAGGTTTAAAANTTTTAAGTTTTNTTAACGCACTTATTCCATCTTGTGCTGTTTCAACAATATAATTNTTGGCCTCAAGATTGTATTTAAGAAACTCTAAAATATCTTTTTCATCATCTACNACTAGTAATTTANNANCCATATTTAAATTTTAATTTATAATACATACTTTAATTTTATTCCNATGCTTCTACCAATTGNATAAGAATTATATATTTGATCTTTTATACCAAAGGATTGAGCAACTAACTCACGCTTCTGATTTAATATATTTTTACANATTAATGATATGTTTAAGTTATCATATATAATGTTTTTTAAAGAAACACTAATATTCAAACTATGAAANGGATTAGTGTAAATATTAGGTCTTCTGTTAATACCAACAATAGATAATTTTTGACCCTCAACGTTATATGTAAGACTACTCTCTATATTATTATTTAAATAAGANATACCACAATTAAATATATAAGGTGCTTGACCTTGCATAGATCTGCTAGAAGAAAATTCTTCACCTTCTCTTAAACTATTGAGAATAGACTGATACTCATCTCCAACAATATCTACTTTAGAATAGATTACAGAACTGTTTGAATTAATAAATAAATTATCTAGAATAAAATCTATAGATTTTCTGATTTCAAGTTCAAANCCACAAACTAAACNAGAAGGTGTATTAATTGGNTGAATATTATCATCATCNGATGAATATCTGGTAATTTCAATTGGATTAATCATATACTTATAAAATCCACTAACACCAATCATTTGATTGTTTTCATAAAATCGATCAAACCTTAAGTCAAAATTATGAATATCAGTAACTTCAAGGTCAAGATTACCATTAAAAGTTATTCCAGATAAAACATCTAAAATCTGAGCACCTGATTTTTCTTTAAATGAAGGTCTAGCAGTAGTAAAAGAATATGATGAACGTAAATTTGTTTTTTCATCAAGATTATATATAAAAGTAATAGAAGGAAAAAAACCTAAATCAGATAACANCTTTTCATTATCATATACACCGAGACCTGTATTAAGATTTGCGTTTTGACTCTGACCAGTGTAATACTGATTATATCTTTCTATTCTTAAGCCAAGAATGGACTGAAAAAGCTCATTAAATTGTACTTTTTGAGACATATAGGCTGCCANATTTGTTTGCAAACCACTGTAAGTATTACTNGGTTGATATTCACCCTTGATATAAAATCCTGAGGAACCATCATGAATAAAATCAGTTAATAATTCATTAGGATCACCGGTGAAACCCGAAGCCATCCCTAANCCCTCAGGAGTCAATAAATACCTTAAAATTTGATACTCTCTCTGCTTATATGAAAATAAAACACCTGAGAGCAACTCTCCACTTAAACCTAAAAAATCGTTTTTTAAAGATACATCTAATTTAGAAACAAGATTATATTCATCAAGATCTCTCCACATTCTTGANGGCACTCCAGCATTACTAGCATCAATTAAATAATTAGAATCATCCGATTGTATCTCATNTAAAGGAATAATATNATCTAAATCAATCATCTCATAAGCTGTCTCTCTTACATCTTTATCNTTGATTCTTGAATAAGTAGGTGACATTGACCATTTTATCTTTAATCTATCACTTTTGTTATGAANACCATTTATNAAAATATTAAATACAGATTTTTCAGAATAGTCAATGTTTTCCTTTTTTAGATAATTTGCATTACTTTCTATATTTCTTTGATAAAAAAAACCAGCATTATGAGTAGTATTACGAAGAGCTAAAATATTTAGTTTGTANATATTAGAATTTGAATGATAAGTTAATCCACTAAGAGAACTTANNAAAATATTTCTTTTACCAACGTTACCATATTGCTCACGTGTAAGATCTAATTCATATATAGAAGAGTCNGGATTTTCTTCCAGTGAGCTTTGTCTANAATTTTNATAANAACTAACATTATTTTTATAATTAAATGCAGTATAATAACCAATTTTATTTGTGTTTAATTTTTTATTATCNCCAATTAAAAAACTCAATGCTAAATTTGGCATAGGTGTTGTTTTTTTTACACCCATTTCTGTACTAAAAGCTCTTGTCACATCCATTAAACCTTCAAAACTGTCTGGGTCAATTAAATTTAAGGTTGATGGAGAATAATTAAAGTTTTCAGAAGCAAACGGNTCATCTAAAGGGATCGATCTTAAACCATCATCAAAACCAAGAAAATCAAGACCACCAGATGGAATAGATAAAAAATCTTTATTCAAAGTAGCACTATTAAAGCTAGATGAAATTGAAAATTGAAATATTTTTTTTTCAGGAATTGATTTCAAAGAAACATCAACAAGACCGCCTGAAAAATCTGCTGGAAGATTTGAAGTAAAAGTTTTATATACGACGATATTATCTATAACAGAAGTTGGAAATATATCTAATTGAACTGTGTTCCTATCAGGATCTAAAGCAGGTATATCTAATCCATTTAATATAGTTTTAATATAACGATCCCCTAAACCTCTCACAAAGACATACTTACCATCTTGAATAGAAACTCCAGATACTCGCTTAATAGCACTAGCAACATTACTATCACCACTTCTAGTAATTGACTGAGTAGAAATTGCATCAATACTATTGATTGATTTTGTTTTCAATGAAATTAAAGCAGTTTCTGTTTTTAAAACCTTGTTTGAAACAACTTTAATATCAGATAACATCAGACTAGACTCGGATAAAAACAAATCACCTAAAGGTATATTCTTATTAATATTTATAGATTCTATTTTTAGATTATCATAACCCATAAAAGAAATTTCAACATCATAAACACCTTCATTTAATTCTATAACAAAAAACCCATCTATATCAGTAGAAACACCTGTAACAATAGATTCATTTTCATATATAACAACATTAGCAGAGATAATTGAAACTTTAGATTGTGAATCTAATATAGTTCCAGAAATAGAAAATTGTGAAAGCAAAATTTGAAAAGGGAAGAGAATTAGAAAATAAAATAATCTGAACATAATAATAAATTATAGAAGTAATATTAAATAATTAATATCAAGAATATTTAAATTTTAATAAATATTTATCAACAAAAAACCATACCATATTAAATTAGTAGGGCTTTTTGAATGTGTAATTATGTGTTAATAAAGAAGAACATTATAACTTTAAATAAGTTTCGTTAGTTAGCGTTTACCACTAAACACAAGGATATGTAATGTTCTTCTTTATATGAAAAATTAATTATTGTAACAAGTCCAACCTGTAAATTGTGATGAGTCAAAACCTACACTTTGTCCATTTACAACAGCTGCATTAAAATCAAATGTACTTGCAATATCATTTTCACTTTTGTCAAGACAAATATCTTCAACAGTCGTATTACAACTATCAGCTAAATGAGCAACATTAAACTGAAGATTTGAAAAACTCAACATACCATTCATTGCATTTGTAGCAACACCATCATTATCTAACTCAAAATCGGAATCACATGAAAAGCTTTCAAAGTATAATCCTGAAAGATTACCCATTGCATTTGACCTAAAGTCTGCATACTCACCTCCATCTGGATTATAGCCAATAAAATGGCCACTATTCATATTAAATCCAGCTTCCATTGTTCCTTCTGGGCCGTCAATTTCTAATGCATGATCAGATTCAGCATCTGCAATAGACATAATGTTTGAAATTGTACCAGAATAAGCTTGATCCACATCAAATGCATCATCACCTTGAGCCCAAACAAGCAAATCACTAGCATCAACAGATCCACCAAACCATTCAATACCATCATCTACATTACCCACAACTTCTACATGGTGAATTGTAGTTCCAGAACCTACACCTCCTAAAGTAAGACCATTGATTTCATTACCTTCTCCAAGTAGAGTTCCACCATGTCTTATCTGACAATATGCAAAAACACCTGAGTTATCAGAGTTGTCAGATCCACCATAAAGACCGTTAGGATCAGAAGCAGGAATACCTTCTATCTGAACTTCAAAATTATCAGCAGAAATTTCAGCATTTCCTAATATAATCACACCACCCCATTGTCCTTTTATAGACTCATTAGTATTAGCAAATCCAGGATAAGAACTATGGTCTCTTGTGATTGCATCTGCAGTGGATGTAAAAATAATCGGTTCGGAAGCAGTACCTTCAGCCATAATCATACCACCTCTTGCTACAATTAAAGCACAAGCATTAGCTTCTTGACCAGGATATGCTTTAACGACAGTTCCAGCTTCAATAGTTAAAGTCACTCCAGAAGGAACCACAACACGACCTGTTAAAGTATATGTGTAATCTTTAGTCCATGTTACATTTGAACTAATTTCTCCGTTAGGATAAATTGTTTGTACTGCATCAGGTGCATACACACAAGACCCATCGTCTTCAGTAGCGTCAGCATCGTAATTTAAAGCATTTGGATCCGTACATCCTTGAACTGTATTATTGTGATCATGATCATCATGATCGTCATCTTTGTCGCACGAAACAAAAAATAAAGTAATACATGCAGCAAATAAAAAAAAGATAGAAGATTGATTTTTCATAGTAATAGTATTTTTTATATTATTTTAATTATTTTTTAATTATTATTGTAATCACTAACTATTTAATTACGTTACAAAAGGAACCTTTATTTATTAACTTCAAATCAATTTCATGTTAATTTTATATTAATTTTTAAAAATGAAGAATACTATTTTATTTATGCTACTGTTTCTATTTAGCTGCAGCACTATGTCACCCTTAAAAAACGTGGACATTACAGGTTTATCTTATGATGGAAAATCCGTTTTCTTAAATAATGAAATTATAGCAACTTTAGGTGCAATTGAATTAGCATATGATGGTGGTGAATTGGTAAGAGAAGCTACATTTATTCTTTCAAGTGCAAAATATAATGAATATGCAATCAAAATTATAAAATGCGTACAAGAGAATACTAAATTGAAAAGTAATAATATAAAATTTGAAGTGGAAGTTGAATTAAAAAACAAATAAAGTGGCTCAGTTCAATTAAAATTATAATCAACGTTGTCTACAATAGAAAAATCATCATCTGAATAAGAAGAATCCATCACTAACTTTTTACATGAAGGAAGTTTTTTCGTTACTCTAAAGTCATACCTTAGAAAAATCGACAAATTCTCATCATTGGAGTATGTTTCTATGATATGATTAGGATATTTTTTTCTAATATACCTAAAACTTTCGTTAAATAATGCTTTATAAAATTCTTGATTGCTGTATTCTTTTTGTAATTCTATATCTTGAAATAAAATTGTTTTTTCATCTACAATATTAAATCCGCATTTACCAATGATTTTTTGAGATCTAGAAATAGCAACAAAATAAACTAATGATTTATTAATTTCCAGATTTTCTATTTTATAATCACACATAATATTCATTTAAACAATTTTATATATTATTTGTTAATTGTAAAATGAATTAAAATTAATTATATGTTAATTTAGAATAAGAGAGTTGATTATCATCAGACAGAAAGATAAAACCAAACTAGAATTCATATTTTAAACTATTTTTAAATTGATATGTAGTATTTGGAATCTCGAATGCAGGAGACGAATCATGACTTAAACTTAAAGAATTATTAAAGGATAACTTTTCAGATAACGGTATTATCAAGGTGGCCTCTAATGCAAGTCTAAAATCAAAAAAATCTTCCAATTTGGGTTGAAAATATAACACATTTGAAAATGTCAATTTTTCAAAAATTTCAAATACCAATCTATTATAGAAGTTTAATCTAAAGTCATAATTAATAACATCACCCACCAACTCTTCATGTTCATAAAAAGTAGAGAATCCAACAATTCCCAATTTTGAAAATACTTTACTTAAACCTAAACCCGCTAATTTTCTATTTTCAATATTATGCACTAAATCATGTTGATTTTGAATAAAAGATTCAATAGCAAAATTATCATTAATATGATAAATTACTCTTAAATGTTGAAACCCATCATTAGCAAAATCCTCATCACCAGCACGATTCAAATCTATTTCATTAATAAATAAAATAGTCAAGAAATCAATATTCCATCTTAAATAAGAAGAATTAATAAATTCCCAATCAGTCTCTGTTGATTTATTATAATCAAACTCAATTTCTGTTGCACCACTTAATACATTTTTATTAGATTCTTCTTTAGTTTCAATATTTATTATTTGTGAAAATATAAAAGAAGGAAATAATAATATTATTAACAGTTTATTCATATTTAAAATAAATATATTGAATTATTAAATAATAATTAAGAAAAGTTTAGAGTAGCAGTAAAGAAACCCTAACCTATTTAACAGATTTGATCAACTTCTAAAAGTAGCTTTTTCACCACTTTCTTCACCGCTAATCAACTTGTT
>NHIO02000059.1 GCA_002171975.2 Flavobacteriales bacterium TMED191 | reverse complement strand
GTTTAGCAATTGGAGAGAAAGTTACATTCAAACTATGGAATTCTGATATGAATACTGAGTCTACACTAGTTGTAACTAAGTGGGATGCAGGTAGTGATGCATATACTATAGATGGTATTAGCATTGCATCTAACATCATAGTATCAGGAACGACATCAGCAGATGCTTACAAATTATACCAAAATGTACCAAATCCATTCAATGGAACAACAACTGTTAAGTTTTATGTTCCAGAGAGTACAGAGGTTACAATTGGAGTATATAATATGTTAGGTGAGTATGTTGCTGAAGTCACAAGTGATATTTATAATGTTGGAAAGCATGAAGTTACATTCGATGCAAATGATTTAGGTCAAGGGACTTATTTTGTAAGAATGAATACAGATAGCTTTACAGCAACTAAGAGTATGAATATCGTTAAATAACCGTAACGATCTATAAGTAAGAAAGCCTCATTTTTAATGGGGCTTTTTTATTCATAAACTCTTTTAAGAGCAACTTCTTCAAATATTTTAGTATTATAATAAATACTATTAATTAAATTATTTGATAAATAAGGAGCTAGTAAAACTCCCCTTGTACCCAAGCCATTCATTATATACATATTCGAATAATCCGGGTGAGAGCCAATGAATGCTCTTCTATCAAAAGTAGAAGGCCTAATGCCTGATTTTTGCGTCTTTACATTGTAAGGAAGATTAATATGTTTTTCGAAAACAGAGCAAATTCGTTCTCTTGCGCTAGAAGTTATACCTGAATCATCAAAAGACCATTCATATGTTGCACCTAATGAATAAATATCACTGCCTAATGGAACAAACAATAAAGATGCATGAAGAATCCTATCAAGGGATAAATGTTCACAGTTAATATGTAATAATTCTCCTTTTGTAGGTTTTAACTTTATCCACTTAAAAAAAGGATTATTTAAAACTTGAGGACCTTCACAAAAAATAATGTTTCTAGCAATTATATCATTATACTTCACATAATCTTTTTTAATTATTAAATTCCTATAATTAAAAAATTTATTGATGAAAATTTGATTGGCAATACAAAATTTTCTTAATATTTTTAGAAAAAGAGGAATATCAACTCGTCCTGAGGATTTAACAAGTCCATAAAACTGTTTGTGAATAAATGATTTATTTTCGAGCATCAATAATTCTGAAGACATATAATGCTCCCTTTTTGGGGATAACGATCTAGACATCCAGTTATTTTGATCATAAGGAGTGCTAAGAAATTTATATATCCCTATATCAAATACTATATTACTTTTAAAAAAAGATTGAAAAGAACTATAAAATTCGTAAAAAAATTGCATCTGATTATCAATTGCCCAAGGCTTAGTAAACCACTTTAAGATTAATGGATTATATACACCCAAAGCAATATTTGAAGGTGAACTTTTATCATATTTATCTATAATGATAAAAGTTTTTTTTTGTCTTAATAATTCAAATGCAAAACATGTACCAGCAATACCTTGACCTACAATNAGAAAATCGACTTTCATAAATGAGCTTAAAAAAAAAGCCCCGTAAAATTGGGGCTTCATTTAAAAATTTAATAATTCCACATATCACTCTCGTAGCGCCGGATCTGTTCTTTTATACGTTCACCCTCTAATAACTGTTCTAAAGACTTTCCAGGTAAATAATTTTGAATTGTTCGATCATAAACATTTGTCTCCTTAATTATATTGGAAGCAAAGTGTTTTCTATGAAAGAATTCATCAAAGGACATACGTTGCATTATATTACCATCCAAAGGAAAAATCTTATGATTTGCTAATAAACCTCTTATTTCAGGAAAATAAAAAGTAGGCATTTCTAAAACAGAACCAAAACCTCCTTCTGGATCTTGTATGACTGGTGTAATAGAAACATACCTGAAGTCTAATTTAGCTCTTCTTTTATCAAAAAAAACTTCCTCTTCAAGATAATAAAATAATACATCTTCAGCATTATACCATGAATAGACCCAGTCAGGTCCATCTCCCTCGTCTGGGTCTGAGTTGTCAAACTTATAACCAAATGCATTAGGGAAGCCCTCATTCCAATTAGGGATGACTTCTTGAGTGGTTAATTTTCTAGTTAAACTCATATTATAAGTTCCAACTAAAGGTTGTCCTGTTACAGGATTCACTGTAGTTGCTGCATCTCGAAGAATTTGAAATAAATTTTTTCTAGCATCAATTCCAGATAAAACTTCATTGAATTTTTTTCCTGAACCAGGTTTTTCAATTGATTTCCCATCACCTTCCCAACCTGTATAAGCATCATAGGTGTTTTCAATAGGGAAATATAATGGATGGTTTTGTAAAATTCTTAAGTCAATTTTTCTCCTTACTCTTTTTGCCCATAAAACATCATCCTCACTTACATAAGGATATGGTATATACGAGAAATTACCTGTTTTTTCATCAGACACAATAGTCGAATTATCGGACCATACTGAAGCACGTCTATGAGTAAACTGGCTAGTAGCATCAACCTTAGTTGGACTATTCCTAAATCCGTTAAAATCAGAATCAATAGGAACAATCCTGTCATCTGAATCCTCATCAACAGCTTTTACTAATTTTGTCTGATTTTCAATTGAATATGTAGATTGATTCCCATCATTCCAATCTCTTTTACTTCTATTTTCACTGTCTTGAGATACAGCATAATTAAACAAGAAGATAAAAAACGATATTGTATATAGATTTTTCATAGTTTTTAATTTATTTTAATCACAATAGTTTGTTGTAACCTTATTGGCTTGGATTTACTACCTTTAGTTCTGTAATAGATTTCATCGAAAATAACAGTCTGATTTGACTTCAAGGTTTCAAAGATAGATTTAACCTNTGAAAATCGCCAACCTTNATATACAGCTGACTTTAAAGCACCTGTCGATCCAGGATACCTAAATCTGTAGCCTGTAATTTCATATTCTAGTTCAAAATCAAAATTTTCTAACTTAGCTTTAATTCCTTTAGCGGATTTTAACTTTATTAATTTTAAATCTCCACTGCCCTGAATACCCCTTACAGAAGGTATTGGTGGAGGTACATTTTTTACTCTGAATTCAATCCTTTTACCAACCAATTTACCTGTTTTTTTATCTTTAATAAATAGACTGATTTTCTCTTTTTTATTTTTCCCTACCTGTCTTTCCTTAATTACTGCACTATAGGATCCATTTTTAACTCTTGTAATTTTACAACCTGAAAAATCAGAGTATAATTGTAATTGATCAGAGCTATATCCTGGAACAGAAATCGAAAGTGGATTAATAACTTCAGTATATAAAACATTCATTTTATCTGGAGAAATAACAGACAATGGAGCATCAACTCTGTATTCTTGTTTAAAAGGATAGGTTTTTTCGCCTTCTTCAGACTGAACAATTATATCACCGCCGAAAAAGTATGTTCCCTGTCTTGTAGGTTTAGTAGCAAACAATCCATCACTTCCGTCATTAATTAATGTATCATAAGGAACAGAATCGAGCCTGTTTCCTTGGGAATCATATTTATAAAGAGCAAATTTAGGTAATTGATTTGTGTCAACACCAGCAATAAATACTCTTGCACTGAAACTATCTCCTAACATAATAGTATGCTTAGGGTACTTCACTACACTTTGTTGCGAATTAACTGTAATAGAACTTTGCCCAATTTTCTTTTGAAGTAACTCTAAAACCTCCCCTTCAAGATTTCCGACATCCAATTTCATTTGTGCCATAAAGGCATTAACTGCAACTGGCACATGACCATCAAATTTCCAGTTTTCCCAAGATACAGCGGCCTTTGGTCCGTCAAGATCTTCATCAACATCATCAATAGATAATAACTTTTCAATATTAGGTATTATTTTATCTTCATCTTCATAGATACCTAGCGAATCTAGAGAAATTAAAAAACTCTTATACTTTTCTCTTGCTAACTTTAATTTTTCACCATAACCATAAGCACCTTTTTGACTTTTTGGCTTTACTAATAATTTTTTTACTAGGTCTTTATCATCTTTTTTAGTAAGCATTCCATCACTATCAATTGGACCAGCTAGAGAGTCAATCTTTAATTTAACACTATGAATAACTTGTATTAATTCCTGACTTTCTTTTTTAACGCTTAAAGCATAATTATACCACTCATTAAATTTTTCAGGGTTTTTTTCCGCACGATTTTTAAAAGCTTTGTATTGCTTTTCATTATAGTCGTTTGTTTCTCCATATGAAAACTCTAACGAGTTATCCATTCTTTGAAATGCTTTTAACACTTCCTTAGAAACATTTAGTGCTAACAATGCAGTTAACACGAGATACATCATGTTAATCATCCTCTGTCGAGGACTCAGTTCACTCATATGATTACCCGCCATACTACTTTCTTTTTTGTTTTGATGTCATGGCATTTAACATTCCGCCATAAACGTTATTTAAGGCATTTAAATTTTCTGTTAAAGATGCCAGTTCCACGTGTAATCTTGATGTTTGATCAAGAGATGAAGTTAAGTTACTAGTCATTTTTTGAGTGGCCATAAATTGGTTCTCAGAAGATTTAATTTGCTCCATATATAATTCGTTAATCTTTTCTAAATTACCTGAAGCAGATAACATTTGCTTATTATATTTTTTTGTTCCGTCGGCAACATCACCTAAACCACTTGCAGACTGACTTAGTTTTTTCATGCCATCACCTAGATTTTTAAGTACTTTAGAATCAACATCAACATCTTCTAACATTTTATCTAATTGTTGAGTTACAGTTGTGGGGCCACTAGTTTCATCTGGATCTAAAATCCCAGGAAAAGCACGTTCCCACTTATATTGTGGTGGTGCATGTTCAAATGCGGACATGAAAAATATTAAAGCTTCAGTTCCCATACCTGCAATAAGCATTTCATTAGCATATGGCCAGCTTAATATTTTAAATAAAGCTCCAGCTATAACTAAAGATGCACCCCATCCGTATAAATAAGGCATTATTGTTTTGTAAAATTTTGAATTTGCAAACTGCATATTATCAGATTTAAATTGTTAAACTTAATTTTGTCTATTATTCTTTTTTTTCTTCTTTGGTTTTTTCACACGCTCAAATCTATCTTCTAATGGAGTACCTGATGCAGAAAAAGGAAGGCTTTTTACACATCTGAAACCAACATAACATCTACTACTATCTTGATACTCATAATCTCTTGCACCAATTTGTAAAAATGCACCTATATCCTTCCACGAACCACCCTTAAGGACTTTCTTTTTAAAATGAGGATGATCCTCCATATTTGCATTATATGTATAATCTGGATTTAAATCTGAAGCAAATATATCTGACATAGGATCAAACGCAGTTTCTGTCCACTCTGCAACATTTCCAGCCATATTATATAAACCATAGTCATTTTGATTATAAAAATCTGCGGGTGCAGTATATATGAAACCATCAGCCCAGTAATTGCCTCTTAGTGGTTTAAAGTTAGCTAAGAAGCAACCATCCTCAGCTCTTGAATATGGGCCACCCCATGGAAACATAGCTAGTTCACGACCACCTCTAGCAGCCCATTCCCATTCTGCTTCCGTAGGTAAACGATATTCTGTTTCAAAAATTCTTCTTTCTTCTGGTAAATGATATAATTTATTAGCTGTTCTCCAATGACAAAATGCCTTTGCTTGTTTCCAACTCACACCAACAACTGGGTATTTACCATATGCGGGATGCCAGAAGTATTTTTCAAACATTGGTTCATTAAAATTATATGTAAAATCATGTATCCATGATAAAGTATCTGGATAAATAGGAACTCTTTCCTTAACTACAAACGCGCTTTGTCTACCACCATCTAATTCCCTGTAGTCACTACTTTCAAACTCTACATCATCATCATATTGAAATCTATTATTTCTTGATGCTGCAGCATTACGATTAAACCAAGCATACTCATATATTAGTTTTCTAGAGTCAATTAATTTAGTTTGAAAAAGTGGTCTAAGCATATCTTCTTCAATTAAAATTTGATCATCATCATCTAATATCAAAGTGTTGACCATGGCCTCAGTTACAATTTTTGTTTGAAAATTTAGAGGACGATACCAGTCAATATAATAATCTTCCCTCATTTGTGTTTCCTTTAAATAATCCTGGTTCCAGTTTGGATCTGGATCATTTACATAACCCCACTTTTCTGGATTATCGATGTCAATTAATTCTCTGCGAATTATAGAGTCTCTAACCCAATAAGTAAACTGACGATATTCATCATTTGTAATTTCCGTTTCATCTATCCAAAATGGACTTATGGTTACAGTCTTTAAACTACTTCTGCTTGCATAAGGAACATCCTGATCATTCGCCCCCATGGAAAAAGAACCTCCTGGCAATTGTACCATACCATGATTATCAGCTATATTAAATAATAATCTTGTTGTTTTTCTTCCAGTTAATTCCCCGTCTCCAGTAACACAAGAAGAAAAGTGAACTAAAACATAACCAATAAAAATGAAATAAATTATTTTTTTCATAATCAAAAATATTTAACTTAATGTAATCTTTTTATAAATAGCGAATATTACTAAAACGCGTATTTTGTTTTCCAATAAAATCTATATCAAATGCATATCTCAAAAACACCTCATGACTTCCATTTGCTTGAGTCGATAATTTTGAAGTTACCATGTCAAAAGCATAAGCAAATTTAAATCCTTCAGCAATCTCAAATCCAACTAAAAAACACAATGCGTCTTCATATCTATAAGAGATGCCTGCCCAATAGTTTTCTCTGTAAAATGTATTAATATTATAATCTGTTTGTATAGAGACACCATCTGTTTTAGTAAACATATTAAACCTAAGAGAAAAGTCTCCAGTAATATCGTAATCATAACCAGCTAATAAATAGTAATGTCTCGCTTGATTATATATTGCAACGCCATCAAAATCAACTTCCATAGGAATTACATGAGTTGCAGATAAGCCAACATAATAATTTGGGTTTGTTAAGTAAAAACCCAAACCGAGGTCAGGTACACTTTTAGAAGAATTTGCATCGGGCAAGAACTGATCCGCTGTATTATCAGGTGTTACCCAAGTTCCATCATAACCATACTGCATAAAACCAAAGCTTAACCCCATACCCAACCTACTATTTTGACCAACCATTAATTGGTACGCATAAGATGCAGTAACTGTTTTTGTGCTAGCCATTCCTGCTCTATCAGATATTACATTGATCCCAACACCCCCTTGAATTTGTCCTACGTAAGCATAAGCATTTAAATTTGATGTAGTTGGAGCACCATCAATACCCACCCACTGATTTCTATGAAGTAGTGTTGCATGGAACTCTGGATAGGCTCCTGCTACAGCAGGATTATACATATATTTATTAAACATATTATGAGTAATCTGTGGATCTTGCTGAGAACACATCCATAAAAATGAAAATAAAAAACAGACCAATAAAGGTCTTAAAAACATGTTATGAGAGTGAAACATTATATTATTTATAAAATTACGTGCTTAAATATATATATATTTTTTTGTTTTATAAACAATTTATTGTGCAAATTAAAAGAATAAAATTATTTCGTGCGCATTGTAAAGTAAATCAGCTATTAAGATAAGCTTTTCAATATACGTAGGATACGACTTGGAATTTCGCCGGAAAGAGTATTAAGATAGTCATCATAGGAGCATGGTATTATTTTTTCTTGATAGCTAGTGTCATTATCAAAATCCATGGACGAAGAAACCCACCAACGGCCTGTTAACTTACTTTTATAGAATATAAATTGTAAGTCAGAATCTTTAATTGGTATAAAATATTTTTTATAGTTAGTTTTTATTGTTTTAGATGATGGATAATCATTTACGCGCAAGCTAAAGCCCTCTAAAAAATACCAAATAATTTGACTAGTTAAATTCAATGTTTGATTTGTTGAGTCCTTGGACAAATCAAACTCAAATATACCAAATGAACTAACTTTATCACTAACACCTGCATATCTTGATATAGCACAACTATGATGCGCCTCTAAGCCATTTGGTGACGGATGAGATGACCCAGGAGCATCAGCTTGCTTTACTGCTGACAAATCAAAACTGACTAAATCTGCATTTCTCATATACGGCTCAGACTCGTTAATATTATCGCGAATATCGCCTAATCTACAGCTTTCAAATAACATTTTTTCTAATAAGTGAGACTCATCATTTTGACACAAATAGCTTTGATAACCCAAATTAATATAATTTGATAAATGATTTGGGTCTTTTTTTATTATGTGTCCAACAAAATTTCTAGATGTAATTTCTAGCGAATCTGCATCAATTAAGTCAAATTTTGAATCAACACATAATAAATTAACTCCTCTAGAAAAAGATTCATAGGCAAGATAAACAGCATAAACTAAATCATTACTTCCGCCAATTACAATAGGAAATATACTCTGACTGAGAAGGTTAGAGACAATATCAGTTAATGCAAAGTAAGTATCTTTGAGCTCACCACCTACTTTAAGGTTACCAAAATCAATCATTCGAAAGTTCCAATTTCCCTTAAAAAGACTATAAAATGATTTTCTTAAAGCTAGATGGCAATTTGTGTTTTCAGCATTTTCAAGCCCCCCTCTGTATTCTGGCACAAAAATAAAAGCGACCTCAGCAGTCTCAATACTGGGAAAAGACTTATCAAAGTAGTAATCTAACTTATAGCCTATTTGATTTTTATTTAACTGACTCTGGAAATTTGCAAAGTCATTTGTAAGAGGTTCAAAATAATTAGAAAACATATTTTAGCAATATAAAAATTGTTTTATTATTTTTTTGAAGATTGAGAGATTATATTTAAACAATCTTCTAATGTTAATTTATTAGGCTCTTGATTTTTCGGAATCTTAAAATTCTTTTTTCCTGACTTTATATATGGACCATATTTACCATTCAGAACTTCTATTATTTGGCTGTCTGAATTAAATGTATTAATAATTCTTTTCTTCTCAAACTCTTGATGTTCTTTAATTAAATCAATGCATACACTTTGGACAACCGTTAATGGATCGTGATTTTTAAGTGAAATAAATTTATTTTCATATCTTATGTATGGACCATATCTCCCTTCAGACACAATAATTTCTTTTGCGTCATATTGACCTAAGTTACGCGGCAAAGAAAACAAATCAAGTGCTGATTCCAAATCGATTGAATCAATAGTTTGGCCTTTTCTAAGTTTTGCATATTTTGGCTTTGGATCACTTTCATTATTAACTTCTCCTAATTGAACAATGGGACCATACTTACCTAGTCGAACAAAAACGTTTTTTTTAGTTACAGGGTCGATTCCCAAATTTCTTATGCCTGTTACTTTTTCACTATTTTTATCAACACTAACTGCTTGCGGATCAAACTGTTTATAAAAGCCTTCAATAACAACTTTCCAATCTTTTTTACCTGTTGCAACATTATCAAATTCATCTTCAACTTTTGCTGTAAAATTATAATCTAAGATGTCTGTAAAATTATTAACTAAAAAATCATTTGTAATCTTACCAATTTCTGTAGGAATTAACTTCTTTTTTTCAGAACCAATGAGCTCATCATTTTCTTCATTTTTTAAAAAATCATTTTCTAATGTAATTAAATTACTCTTTACTAACTTCCCTTCAACATCATCCTTAAGCACATACTCTCTTTTTTGAATAACCGAAATTGTTGGAGCATATGTAGATGGTCTCCCAATTCCTAATTCTTCTAACTTTTTAACAAGTGATGCTTCGGTATATCTGCTTGGTGATTTAGAAAATTTTTCTTTTGCACTTATAACTTGAGGTTTTAAACTATCGAACTTTTTGACCTCAGGTAAAATAATATTTTTTTGTGAAGAAGACATTACGAACTGTTGCAAACGTAAATAACCATCAAACTTAACAATTTGTCCTTTAGCCTGAAAAATGGCTTCACTATTTGATGCAGAAATACTAACTGTTGTTTTGTCAAAAATTGCATCACTCATCTGTGAACAGATTGCTCTTTCCCAAATAAGCTTATATAATTTTTTTTGGGCATCATCAATCCCACCATCTAATTTGTAAAAATTAGTCGGTCGTATTGCCTCGTGAGCTTCTTGAGCCACCTTGGTCTTAGTGACATATTTTTTTACATTAAAATACTCATCTCCATACTTTTCAGTAACAAAATTTTGTATGCTGGAAACTGCATCTTTTGATAAATTAGTGGAATCTGTTCTCATGTATGTAATGTGACCTGACTCATATAGTTTTTGAGCCACGCTCATTGTTCTACTTACTGAAAAACCAAGTCTATTTGATGCAACTTGCTGCAAGCTTGAAGTAGTAAAAGGCGCTGAAGAAGAACTTTTAGATGGTTTTTTTTCAATATCACTTACAGTAAAATGCTGTCCTTTAAAGGATTCTAATAAACTAATAGCATCTTTTTTTGTTTTAACACTGCCAACCATCATAGCTGGAAGCGTTGAATTATCCGATGTTGAAAAATTAGCAGAAAGAATGTATTGAGAACTGCTCACAAAACTTTTAATTGACTTTTCTTTATCTACTATTAAACGAACAGCAACTGACTGCACCCTGCCAGCGGAAAGACCTGTTTTAACTTTTTTCCATAATATAGGAGACAAACGGAATCCAACAATTCTATCTAGAACCCTTCTTGCCTGTTGAGCATTAACTAAATCCTGATTAATACTACGCGGCTTTGTAATTGCAGTTTGAATTGCACTTTTGGTAATTTCATTAAAAACAATCCTGTTAACTTGTTTTTTTTCTAAATTCATAGCTTCAAATAAATGCCATGCAATTGCTTCTCCCTCTCTATCCTCGTCAGTTGCTAACCAAATAATTTGACTTTTTTTTGATTCTTTTATAAGTGAACTTAAAATTTTTTTCTTATCTGGTGAAACTTCATAAAATGGAGTAAATGAGTTTTCGATATCTATACCCATATTTTTCTTTGCTAGATCTCTAATATGGCCATAGCTAGAAACCACTTTAAAGTTTTTACCTAGAATCTTTTCTATGGTATTTGCTTTAGCAGGAGATTCGACAATCACTAAATTTTGCATCATAAACATGTTAAAAGTTCTGCAAAAATAATTTTTTTTACAATATCGTTACCTATTCACCCAAAAATAAAGTCACGTATGTTAATAATATTTTAAGTGTCATTTTGTCATGTTTTTATTTTTTTATATTAAATTTGCAACAAATAAGTAAATAAAAAAATGTTGTTAGAGCCACCTATTCAATCACAAAAAAATACTGAATTAATAGAAAATAAACTATATATACAAAGCTACGGCTGTCAAATGAATTTTGCCGACAGTGAAGTTGTTGCATCAATATTAAAAAGAGAAGGCTATACAACAACTCAAGACCCTCAAGAAGCTAATTTAATTCTGATTAACACCTGTTCTATCAGAGATAAGGCTGAGCAAACAGTAAGAAAAAGAATTAAAGGATTTAAAAAAACTAAAAGAAGAAATAAAGATCTAATTATTGGAATTTTAGGATGCATGGCGGAACGTTTAAAATCAAAGTTTTTAGAAGAAGAAAAATTAGTTGATTTAGTTATTGGCCCTGATGCATATAGAGATTTACCAAAATTAATTAAGAAAACACAAGACGGCCGAAAAGCTGTTAACGTCATATTATCTAAGGAAGAAACATACGCAGATATCAACCCTGTTAGATTAAATAGCAATGGAGTGACTGCATTTGTTTCTATAATGCGCGGATGTGACAATATGTGTAGTTTTTGTGTTGTACCATTTACAAGGGGGAGAGAAAGAAGTAGAGATCCAAAAAGCATATTAAATGAAATTAAAATTCTGAACAAAACTGGATATAAAGAGATTACTCTTCTTGGACAAAATGTTGATTCATATTTATGGTTTGGTGGAGGTGCAAAAAAAGACTTAAGTAAGCAATCAAATATCACAGAAAAAATAGATTTTGCGACACTTCTTGAAAAAATTGCCTCAAGCAATGAAAATATCCGAATTCGTTTTTCTACATCTAACCCACAAGACATGAAGGATGATGTTCTAAAAACAATTGCTAAATATGAAAATATTTGTAACTACATTCATCTGCCTGTACAATCTGGAAGTTCAAAAATTCTTCAACTAATGAATCGAGGGCATACAAGGGAATGGTATTTAGATCGCATAAATGCAATAAATAAATATATACCAAACTGCGGATTATCCTCAGACTTTATAACAGGATTTTGTAATGAAACAGAGAATGATCATCAACAAACTCTCAGTCTAATGGAAAAAGTGAAATATCACTTTAGCTACATGTTTTATTATTCAGAAAGACCAAACACATTTGCAGAACGCAAACTGCAAGATAATGTAGCTGAAGTTGTAAAAAAAAGAAGGCTACAAGAAATTATTAATTTACAACAAAAACATTCTTTACTAAGAAACCAACAAACTGTTAGTAATAATTACGAAGTATTAATTGAAGGACTTTCAAAGAAATCCGATAACAAATTCTTTGGAAGGACTTCTCAGAATACTGTTGTTGTATTTGATAAAAAAAATTCTAAAGTAGGTGACTTTGTAAATGTCCGAATCAACGACTGTACATCTGCAACTTTAATTGGAGAAATAATATAAGTATGGATAAAAATATATTAAAATTAAAACAACGATTTGATATAGTTGGTAATTCACATCTTTTTATAAGAGCGCTGCACAAAGCTCTTAGAGTTGCAAACACAAATATTTCAATTTTAGTAACAGGCGAAAGCGGCACAGGCAAAGATATTATACCAAAAATAATTCATGAAAATTCCTTACGGAAACATGGAAAATTTATTGCCGTTAATTGCGGTGCAATTCCAGAGGGTACAATTGATAGTGAACTTTTTGGACATGAAAAAGGAGCTTTTACTGGCGCTATTAATAACCGAAGCGGATATTTCGAAGTTGCAAACAATGGAACTATTTTTTTAGATGAAATAGGTGATTTACCTCTTCAAACACAAGTAAGATTATTGAGAATTTTAGAAAATGGGGAATTTATAAAGGTAGGGTCATCTAGAGTGGAAAAAACAAATGTACGAATAATTGCAGCAACTAATATTGATCTTTTAGAAGCTGTTGAGAAAAATAAATTTAGAGAAGATTTATATTACAGAATTAACACAGTAGAAATCGAAATGCCTCCACTGAGGTCTAGAAAAGAAGATATTCACCTATTGTTTCGCAAATTTGCATCTGACTTCTCTAATAAAAATAATATACCCGCCATTAAACTTTCTGAAAAAGCAATTCCTATTATTGAAAATAATAATTGGCCAGGAAATATTAGACAATTGAAAAATTTCACTGAAAAATTATCCATCATAGAAGAGAAGCGATTATTAAATGAAAAAGATATAAGCACACACTTTAATCAAACTAAAACTTCCCGATCTTTGATAGCCACAAATGAGGATGCAAAAGCTCAATTTTCAGAACGTGAGATATTATATAAAATTCTTTTTGATCTCAAGAATGATCTAAACGACCTAAAACAAATAACAAAAGACTTAATTCAAGAAAAAGAAAATAATGAAAACTTTCAAATTAATAATGCAGAACGTATTCAAAGAGTCTATGATCAAGCCAATCCACTAGAAATTGGAGAAGCTGAAGCAAAAAAATCAGAAATTATTACACAAGAAATCATAGAAGAAAATCTTTCACTTCAAGAAAATGAATACGAAATTATTCAAAAGGCCTTGGAAAAGAACGAAGGCAAAAGAAAAAAAGCAGCAAAAGAATTAGGAATTTCAGAAAGAACACTATACAGAAAAATTAAACAATATGATCTATAATAGTATTTACAATATAATAATCTTTTTCTTCACATTGCTCGTTCTAAATGGTTGTGGTATTTATTCTTTCTCAGGTGCCTCAATTCCGGAAAATGCAAAAACAATTAAAATCAATTATATCAAAAATAACGCAGACTTAATTCAACCTAATCTTAGTAATTTTCTTACAGAATCATTAATTAATAAATGTCAAACTGAAACAAACCTAACATTAACGAACAATTCTAGTAACTTGATATTCTATGGTGAAATAACTCAATATGAAATACAGCCTGTTTCAATACAAAACAATGAAATAGCAGCTCAAAATAGATTAACGATTAGTGTAAAAATTAGCTACATAAACAATCTAGATACTTCGCTAAATTTTGAAAAAATCTTTACAGACTATGTTGATTTTGACAGTAATAGTGTTTTATCCGAAATCGAAGAAGAATTAAGTAATACAGTTGTTAATAATTTAATTGAAGATATTTTCAATAATGCCTTTATGAACTGGTAACAAAGATATAAAAATGAAAAAACCCGTATTTAACAGGATAGTTAAGAATTTCAAAAAAAACATAGCCAATACTAATTCATCCGAAATTAATAAATTAAAAACCAAATTTCCATATTGTGAGCTAATTCACAAAATTTCTTTGATTCAAGCACATAATAATGACGACATAAACTTTAACGAAATTCTTGCATTAAGCTCATTATATTCAACAAACAGACGACAATTATTTACAATTATTAATCCTAAAGTTGCTGCAACTAAATTTACAAAAGTATTAAATAGACACAATTTTGAAGAATGGTTACAAAAACCATTAACAGAAACAATGAAATCTGATTTAGAAAAACCAACTTTTAACAGATTTGAAAAAAGTATATCTGACGATGACTTCCTAACAACTGAGACGTTAGCCGAGTTATACTTTGAACAAGGACATTATGAACGCGCAATTCAAGCATATAATATTTTATGTTTGAAATATCCAAAAAAAAGTAGTTTCTTTGCAAACCGAATAAAAGATATAAAAACTAAAATCAACTAAATTATGTATACTCTTTTTGCAATACTAATAATTATAACCTGTATTTTATTGATATTAATTATTTTGATTCAAAACCCAAAGGGCGGCGGACTTTCGTCAGCTTTTGGAGGAGGAAATCAAATTATGGGGGCAAGAAAAACATCTGACTTTTTAGAGAAAACTACCTGGACATTAGCTATTGTGCTTGTTTCTTTAGCACTTCTATCTACTTTTTCGGGTCCCAAAAATAATTCAAACGAACAATCAATTATTGAAAACAGTCAACCTAAAACATCTGATGAAGAAGTATTTGATAATTTCAATATCGAAACTGAAATTAACAATTCAGACAGTGTTAAGTGATTTTTGCATGACAGATTGTCGGAATTTAGTCCAAAATAGAATTTGGCACGATTTATGACAATCTATTAGTTGTTAAATTATTTATTAATTAAAAAAACATAACTATGAAAATAAAACCATTAGCCGACAGGGTTCTTGTACAACCTTCTTCAGCAGAAACAAAAACTGCAAGTGGAATCATAATTCCTGATTCAGCTCAAGAAAAACCACAAAAAGGAAAAGTTGTAGCTGTAGGTCCAGGTACTAAAGAAAATCCAATTTCATTAAAGATTGGAGATAAAATATTATATGGTAAGTATTCTGGAACAGAACTTAAACATGATGGAATTGATTTTTTGATCATGAAAGAATCTGACATACTAGCTAAAATATAAAGCATTAAACAATTAGTAATTATAAAAATTTATTAAAATGGCAAAAGAAATAAAATTTAATATAGAAGCAAGAGATGCTTTAAAAAAAGGAGTTGATGCATTATCTAATGCGGTAAAAGTTACACTAGGTCCAAAGGGAAGAAATGTTGTAATTGATAAAAAATTTGGTGCTCCATCTATAACTAAAGACGGTGTGTCTGTAGCAAAAGAAATCGAACTTGAAGATACTATCCAAAATATGGGTGCACAAATGGTCAAAGAAGTTGCATCTAAAACAGCTGACGAAGCCGGAGATGGAACAACAACAGCTACTGTACTAGCTCAATCAATTGTATCAACAGGTTTAAAAAATGTCACTGCTGGTGCCAACCCAATGGATTTAAAACGTGGAATAGATAAAGCTGTTAAAAAGGTTGTTGCAGATTTAAAAAAACAATCTGTTGCCGTTGGAACCAATAATGAAAAAATTGAACAAGTAGCTACTATTTCCTCAAATAATGACAATGAGGTGGGCAAATTAATTGCTGAAGCTATGTCAAAAGTAAGTCAGGAAGGTGTAATTACTGTTGAAGAGGCTAAGGGAACTGATACGTCTGTTGAAGTAGTAGAAGGAATGCAATTTGACAGAGGCTATTTATCACCATATTTTGTTACAAACCCTGATAAAATGGAAACAGAATTGGATAATCCACATTTACTTATTTTTGATAAGAAAATTTCTAATATGAAGGATTTACTTCCAATTCTAGAACAAACGTCTCAAACAGGGAGCCCATTGTTAATAATTGCTGAAGATGTAGACGGCGAGGCACTAGCGACATTAGTTGTTAATAAAATTAGAGGAAGTTTAAAAATTGCTGCAGTAAAAGCTCCTGGATTTGGTGACAGAAGAAAGGAAATGCTAGAAGATATAGCAATCTTGACAGGTGGTGTAGTAATATCTGAAGAAAAAGGTCATAAATTAGAATCTACTACAATTGACATGCTTGGAAAAGCTGAAAAAATTGTTATTGATAAAGACAATACTACTATTGTAAATGGCTCTGGTAAAAAGAAGGATATTAGTGCTAGAATTAACCAAATAAAAGCCCAAATTCAAACTACTACATCTGAATATGATAAAGAAAAGCTTCAGGAGAGACTTGCCAAGTTATCCGGTGGTGTTGCTGTATTATATGTGGGTGCAGCAAGTGAAGTAGAAATGAAGGAAAAGAAAGATCGAGTAGATGATGCACTTGCAGCCACTAAAGCGGCTATTGAAGAAGGTATCATTCCGGGTGGTGGTGTCGCACTGATTCGAGCAGGGTCAAAGCTTGCTAGCTTAAACGGGGAAAATGATGACGAAAATACAGGTATTGACATAATTGCTACTGCTATACAAGAGCCTCTAAGACAAATAGTTGCAAATTCTGGTGGTGAAGGTGCAGTTGTAATTTCAAAGATACTAACCAAAAAAGGAGACTTTGGTTATAATGCAAAAACTGATTCTTATGAAAACATGTTAAAAGCTGGGATTATTGACCCTACAAAAGTCACCAGAATTGCTTTAGAAAATGCTGCTTCTGTTGCAGGGATGTTACTGACAACTGAGTGTGTTTTAGCGGACATCAAAGAAGAAAACCCTGCCCCACCCATGGGCGCACCTGGAATGGGAGGAGGAATGCCTGGAATGATGTAATAATGATTTCAAAACTAAAAAAAGAGACCAATTGGTCTCTTTTTTTTTTACATATAACTTCAATTTAAAAGTTTTGAAAGTATAGATGAAATTGTTTTACCATCTGCTCTTCCTTTTGCTCGCTGAATAATAATACTCATTAAACGACCCATATCCTTTTTAGTCCTCAAGTCATTCTCCCGCATCACATCATTTATTAATATCTCCAATTCTTTTAACGAATACTGCTTAGGCAAATAAGTTGCAATTATTTTAGATTGTGCATCTTCATGTTCGGCAAGATCAATTCTTTTTTGACTTAAATATATTTCATATGCCTCCCTTCGTTGCTTATATAATTTTTGTAAAATTTCAACTTCTTTTTTGTTATCAATACTTACAAAGCCCTTTTCTGACTTTGCTAAAATAATTGCCGACTTTATTGCTCTACAAACTTCAAGCTTTAAAATATCCTTTGCTAACATTGAAGCTTTTATATCTCGAATAATTTTTTCTTCTAAATTCATATTAATCAACGTTATCGTGTAAAAAAGAATTGTTATTTTTTATTTCTAAATCATCGCTAGATGAATCTAAAAAAAATCTTGATGTGGATGATGATGATGAATGCTCCACTTGATCTAGCTCTAGTCCCTGTCGTTTATAAGCTGGCTCATCCTCTAGTTCTTTTAAAATAATTTGATTTTGAAAGTTTAAATTATGAAACTTTTGTAATCTTTTTTTTCTATCCTCTGCAATCTGAATATTTTTTTCACTTAAACTAGATAGATCATCATTAATAATTTTGTCCCTTAAAATACTATTAGACTGTATGTGATTTGACTGATCGGAATTAAAGTTTAATACATTTTTTATTTTAGTTTCTTCTTTTATTTCTACTTCTGAATTAACCTGATTATCATTTTGCAATGAATCTAACTCCATTTCATTATTATTACAAAGATCTAAAGGATTTGAAGTTGATGATTCTTGATTCATGTTATCTGAAGAACCATCTAATACATGTATTTTCTTTTGCTCAAAACCAGTTATTGGATCGACATCATGACTTAATACGCCTGTTGCAATAATTGTAATACTAATATCTTCATCGAGTGAGGAGTCATCACCAACACCTAGGATAATATTAGCTTGACCTCCTGCCTCTCTTTGTAAATATTGATTAATCTCCGCATGTTCGTTAATTGTAAGTTCGTCTTTTCCAGATAAAATCAATAATAAAATTTTATTTGCACCTTTTATATGATTATCATTTAGTAGTGGAGAATCTAATGCTTTCACTAAGGCTTCCTCGGCTCTATTGGGGCCACTAGCTTTACCATAACCCATAATTGCTGTTCCACTATTTTTTAGAACAGTTTTTGCATCATTTAAATCTATATTAACTAAACAATTCTTTGTTATTACTTCTGCAATACCACGAGCTGCGACCATTAAAGTTTCATCTGCTTTTGCGAATCCTGATCTTAACCCGAGGTCTCCATAAACCTCAACTAACTTATCATTATTTATAACTACCAGGGAGTCAACATATTTTCTCATTTTATCAATTCCTTCTTGAGCTTGCTTAAATCTTTTTGGCCCTTCAAAACCAAATGGAACTGTAACTATTCCTATTGTAAGGATATCTAAATCTTTACATATTTGTGCTATAACAGGAGCAGCTCCAGTACCAGTACCTCCACCCATTCCTGCAGTTACAAAAACCATCTTAGTATTATTTTTTAAAATATTTCTTATTTCATCTTCACTTTCAAATGCTGCTTCCTCACCTACTGTTGGGTTTTCACCAGCACCTAAACCCTCGGTTAAAGAAATACCCAGTTGAATTTTGGTAGGTGCTTGCCCCATTTCTAAGGCCTGTGCATCTGTATTACAAATAACAAAATCTACACCCTTTATGCCCTCTGTAACCATGTGATTTACCGCATTACTACCACCACCTCCAACTCCAATAACTTTAATAACAGATGAAGTGTTTTTAGGTAAATTAAAATTTAACGCTTCTAAACTATCATCCTCTGAATTATTTACTTTATCAGATGCAACTAAGGAATCATCAATAAACATATCATCACCCTCAGATTCAACTAAAGTATCATCCTCTGAATTATCGACTTTATCAGATGCTAATAAGGAATCATCAATAAACATACCATCACCCTCAGATTCAACTAAAGTATCATCCTCTGAATTATCGACTATATCAGTTTCTACTAAGGAATCATCAATAAACATATCATCATTTTCAGATCCAACTAAAGTATCATCCTCCAAATTATGTACTATCTCAGGTTCTCCCAAATTATCATCTTCTGAATTATCTAATGAAAGATCGTTTGAAGAATCATGTAATGCATCATTAACTGAATCTTCCATTAAACTAAAATCTAATCCTTCTGATTTATTCGAAGATTGAGAAAACAAGTCTCCAAAAGAATCATTTTCAGAGTTTTTAAAATTATTTTTATCATTTACCATAACATAATATATTATTCATTTAATAAATAACTGAGAAATTTTTTAGACCAAGATTCAAAAAAAGAAACTTGATTCTTTGTTTTACTAGAATTATTCACATCTTTAATGTCCTCCAAATTATTAACCTTTAAACCTCTTAACACTAACCCTACTGCCGTTGCATAAGATGGGTGGGAAATTTCTTCGGGGTTCCCCTTTGCTAAATGCTCATTTGCATATCCTATTCGTGTAGACATTCCAGTAATGTACTCCGTTAATTGCTTTATATGCTTTAATTGAGCACCTCCGCCTGTTAATACAATTCCAGCAATTAATTTATTTTTCCCCTCTTGAAAACCATATGAAGTAATTTGCCTATAAACCTGGTCAATAATTTCTTCTACTCTAGCCTTAATTATTTTTGATAAATTTTTTAAAGAAATTTCTTTGGGCTCACCTCCTCTTAAACCAGGTATTGAAACAATTTCACTATCCTTATTTTCACTAGGTAAAGCAGATCCAAATCTAACTTTAAGTAACTCAGCATCTTTTTCTATAATTGAACACCCTTCCTTAATATCATCAGTGATTACATTGCCTCCAAATGGAATAACTGCAGTATGCCTTATAATTCCATCTTTAAAAATAGCTACATCAGTTGTGCCACCACCGATATCAACTAAGACTACTCCAGCTTCTTTTTCATCTTCGCTTAATACCGCATCAGAAGAAGCAAGGGGCTCTAAATTCAAGGCATTAATACTTAATCCTGATGTCACTACACATCTTGTAATATTTCTTATAGCTGCAGTTTGACCAGCAACAATATGAAAACTAGCTTCTAATCTGCTTCCATACATTCCTTCAGGCTGTGTAATATTAGTTTCACCGTCAATTTTATACTCTTGGGCTAAAACATGTATAATTTCTTCGCCTGGCAAAAGAATTAATTTGCGAACATTTTCATGAAGTTTTTCTACATCCGATGAATTAATAAATTCTTCAGGATTATCCCTTGTAATGTAATCCTGATGCTGTAAACTTCTAATATGCTGACCCGCAATTCCTGTACAAACACTTTTAACATCTAAACTCGAATCTTGATTAACTATATTAACTGCATGATTAATGGATTCAACCGTTTGCATAATATTATTAACAATTCCTCTTTTTACTCCAAGAGATTTTGATCTTCCTACACCGACGATTTCTAACTTTCCGTGTTCATTCAACTTTCCAGCTAAACAAACAATCTTAGTTGTTCCAATATCTAAAGCAAAAACAATTTTTTCCATTAATTAATACAAATTATTTGATTATCATATTCCAAATTAATTAAGTCACAATAATCACAACCTACCTGCTCAAACATATGACCTAAAAACACTTCAATTTGTTTTAATTTATTAAAATTAAACATAGGATCTTTTCCTATAATAATTCCTAAATCACATAGTCTAGAAGATAATACATAGTGATCTTCCTCATTGTAATGTATTCCTCCAATCAATTCACTTAATATATGATTATTATATATATCCTTTGCCAAATTAAACAGACTACCTAAGTCTACAGAGCTTAAATCACCACTTAGAACTATCAGCTCATTATCAAATGATTTTAAATTTGGCAGCATAATCTGTTCAGAGTCAAAATAATATATTTTATTATCAACTAAAGTTCTTACAAAGGGCTCTCTAAAATCAATATATATATTAACTGTATCTTCTGTATCTAAATATACTTCAGCTTTTCTAACATAATTATTATCCATAATTAATTCTTCTAACAATGAAATGTTTATATCCTCTAAAGAATCTGAATTATTTAAAAAATCGAGTGTTTGTTGTGAAAAAATTTCCTTTGAAACATCTTGATAAATGTTTTTATTCATATAATGAACAGAAATAATTTTAGATGAAAAATCATATTCATATTTAATAGTGAAAATTAAATATAGAAACACTAAGTATAATAATGAGGCTAGCAATAACTTAAAGATTCTCATAATAAAATTGATTTAATTGTGGGAATTACTTGATATATATCACCAGCACCGGCTGTTACTACTAAATTGGGAGAATTTTTATGTAAAATCTTATGGATACCATGAAAATCTGAATACCATTTATGTTCTAAAGTTATTTTTTTTAATAAGTTTTCAGAGCAAATACCATCAATAGGTTTTTCCCTTGCAGCATAAATATCAAACAAAACTAATTGATCAACCTTACCTAAAATTTCACAAAATTCTTTTTCTAAATCTTTTGTTCTAGAAAACAAATGTGGTTGAAATATTAGAAAAATTTTTTGACCTGGATATAATTTTCTAACACTATCTATAAGTACATCTAACTCTTTAGGGTGATGCGCATAGTCATCTATTAAAACTAATTTATTGGATTGAAAATGATAATCAAAACGACGTTTTACACCCTTAAAACTCTTAAATGCAAACTCAATCTGATTTTTTGAAATTCCAATTTTTTTAGCTAAAGTTGCTGCTAAAATTGCATTATATACATTATGATTACTCATGTGCTTTGGTAGTTTTAAATTTAAAAAACCACAATCTTTTTCAGTCAAGTTATTAAGTTCTAATGAAGAAAGATATTTATTGGCAGCAAATAAATACTGTACATTTTTTTTGTCAACTTTAGAAGACAGAACAACCGGAAAACCATTAATTTTTACACCCTCTTGACTATTATTTTTTTTATAGCCCTCATAACTATTTGATAAAAATTGGCTATATGAATTTAGCATATCTTTAGTATCGCTATAAGTATCAATATGATCTCGATCAATTGATGTTATAAGCGAGAGTATTGGTGTGAGTTGTAAAAAAGACTTATCAAATTCATCAGCTTCAATTATCATAAAATTGCTTTTGCCAATAAGGAAATTGGAGTGATAATTTTTAGACATACCACCAAAAAAAGCATTTGGAGAGTAGCCTGCAGAAACTAAAATATGTGCCAACATAATACTAATAGTGGTTTTCCCATGAGTACCCGCAATAGCAATTACGCTATAATTTGAAGAAATCTCACTTAACAATTCTGCTCTTTTAATAATTGTAAAATTATTTTCTCTGAAGAATAAATATAAAGGATGAGTTTTTTTTATGGCTGGGGTATAAACAACCAATGTTTTTTTAACATCGAGTATTTTATTTGGTATATTCTTGGTAAGAAGATCGTGACTAATTAATACTCCTTTTTCTTTTAAATTAGAAATAAAATTATTGTTGTTCTTATCATATCCAAAGACATTATATTTTTTTTCAATGCACCAGCCTGCTAAACCACTCATACCAGTCCCACCTATTCCTAAAAAATAAATATTTTTAAATTTACTAAGCATAATTTTTCAATTTTGAATATCTTTTATGACAATACTTGCAATATCTTCTGCCGCATTATACTTAAATAAATTATTTGCATTCTCACCCATTTCATTAATTAATTTTGAGTTTTTAAAAAAGGAATAAATCTTAGTAAGTAAATCCTTTAATTCTATTTGTCCATTATAATTAGTTGAAGTAGTATCTATCATAAATGAAGCATTATTTTTGACTAGATATTCTGCATTCTTTTTTTGATGATTATCTGTAACATATGGTGACGGTATTAAAATACATGCTTTTGATAAAAAACAAATTTCAGCTATTGCAATAGCACCTGCTCTAGAAACTATAATGTCGGCAGATTTATAGGCCAAATCCATTCTCTCAATGAAAGGATACACTGCAACATTAATATTGAAATGAACTTTAGAATGCATCCCTTGCTTTTTTACAGAAAAATCCGTTTTAGAGTGACCTATAGAGTCACATACACGATTATAATCCTGAAAGCCTGTCTGCCAAATTAATTGAAATCCGTTTGTACGCATTCCGGGTGCGTATTGTTCCCAATCTTTAAAATCTTTTTTTAAATTATTGACCTCCCCTGATAGACTATCAAATGAACTACTATTAGAAATATACTGTTCTAATGTACGGTTAATTGGGCCCGCACCTAAACTACCACCAATAATTAGTATTGTAAAAACATCCTCTTTTAATTCAAAATATTTTCTACTTTGTGTTTTAGAAACCTTATCTATTTTTAAGGACTTTCTAACAGGATTGCCAAAATTTAAAATTTTTTTTTCTGGAAAAAATTTATGCATATTATCATGGGCTACAAAAATTCTTTGTGCACGCTTACTAAGTAATTTGTTAGCTAAGCCAGCATAGCAATTTTGTTCTTGTATATATGTCTTAATTCTTAAAAAAGAAGAAACATATAATACTGGGAAACTTGCAAAACCACCAGTACCTATAACAGCACTAGGTCGATAATATAATAAGATTATAAGTGACTGAATTAAACTAACAATTAATTTGATTGGAAACAATATATTTCTAATAATTGATTTTCTATATATACCTTGAATCCAAATTCCTATTATTCGGAATCCTGATTTTGGAACTTGCTCCATTTCCATCCTCCCTGAAGCACCAACAAAAACTATATCAATATTTGAATTGTTCCTCTGTAAAGCTTTTGCAATTTCAAGACCGGGAAAAATATGACCCCCAGTTCCACCACAACTTATAATAATTTTTTTACGCTTTATCATAATAATTAATCCTGATTTTTAATTTGATGACTAATATTTAAAATGATTCCAAACGCTAATGATGTAACCCAAACAGAAGAACCGCCTTTACTAATCAAAGGCAAAGTTTGGCCAGTAACCGGAATTAAATTGACTGAAACGGACATATGCATTAAAGCTTGAAATAATACTATTGTGCCTAAAGCAAGTAATAATAATCTTGGAAAATCATTTTGTGATCTAACACTAAGAAACATGATTCTTTGATAAAAAATTAAATAGAGCAATAAAACAATAACACCACCAACAAATCCATATTCTTCGATTAAAATTGCATAAATAAAATCTGAAATCGAATCTGGGAGAATTTTTTTATAAAAACTATCTCCTGCTCCCTTTCCAAGTAAACCTCCTCTATTAATTGCACCTAATGCTTTATCTATTTGATAATTATTACTATATATTTTTGATGAATCATATGCAGAACAATCTACCCATGAAAGAGGAGGGGCGGAAGGTTCCTCCAAACAAATTCTGTTCTTCCACGTAGTTAACCTAGGTAAATTATCTAATATAGAATTAGAGGGAATTACAAGTAGAGAGAAAAATACAGATGCGATAAATAGTGATGGTATAATGATGTATTTAAAAAACAATAATAATGGATATCCTGAAATAAAAATTATAAATACAACAATTAAGTAAATTAATATTACCGTAGATAAATTAAATGGCATAATAAGAAAACAAATCAATGCAGTTGGTAAAAGAATATATAATGCTAAGAATTTAAAATAAATTAATTGTTCTTTGTAAAGAACTAAGTTCCTACACAAAAATATCACTAAACTATACTTTGCCAATTCTGAGGGTTGAAAGGAAAACATACCAAAACTAATCCAACGCCCTTTAATTGTTGATATTATTACACCTTTATAAGATGGTAAAATAATCAGAATTAGCAGCATTAATGAAGATAGAATCACTAAAATAGTTGACAAGTTTGTAAAGTATTTATAATTAAATCTTGAAAAGATAAAAATCAAACCTAAGCCCATAATAAGATGCGTAATATGACTTATTAGGGTCGTGGTGCCACCGGAACTATAAACTAATAAAATTGAAGTAACAAAAAGTAAAATTGAAACCCACCAAATAATTTTATCTCCAAACAAAGTAAACATAGATCAATTCTAAATTTTGGAAACACATGATTTAAACATTTGACCCCGTTCTTCATAGTTTTTAAATAAATCAAAACTTGCACAAGCAGGTGATAACAATACTGTATCGCCTACATCGGCATTTGAATGTGAACAACTAACTGCTTCTTCCATACTATTTACCACTAATATATTTGACACAACTGATTTAAAATTTGATTGAATCTTTTTATTATTTTTGCCTAAACATATAATTGATTTGACCTTATTTGCAACTAAATCTTTTAATACAGCATAATTATTTCCTTTATCAACTCCACCACAAATCCAAATAATTGGAGAAGAGATACTATCAAGTGCATAATATACTGCATTACAATTAGTAGCTTTTGAATCATTGATATATTTAACACCCGATACTTTTCCAACAAATTCCAAACGATGCTCGACCCCTTTAAAGTCTGTCAAAGATTTTTTAATTATTTCATTTTTAATTCCAAGAGTACTAGCCGCTATACTAGCTGCCATTGAATTATAAATATTGTGAGTTCCCTGAAGGGCTAAGTTGTGTATTGTCATAGTAAAATTATTTTTAATTGTGTTTATTATTATTGTATTATCATGAATCCATGCGCCTTTTTGAAGCGGTAAAATGTTAGTTTTTCCAAATGAATACTTTTCTGCTTTTATAGTTGATAAATAGGGGGAGATATTAGAATCTTCTGAGAAATAGATAAATTTTTCTTTCTCAGTTTGATTCATCTGAATCTTTAACTTTGATTGAACGTAATTATTAATATCATTGTCATATCTGTCTAGATGATCATTGTCAATATTTAAGACAATTGATATGTCAGGCTTAAATTTTCTTACATTATCTAATTGAAAACTACTTATTTCAAGAACATAATGAGTGTATTCATTCTCTAGAATACATTCCGAAAAACTTTTGCCTATATTACCTGCTAAACAAACATTAAATCCTGCCGATTTTAAAATATGCCATAATAAATTAGAGGTAGTAGTTTTACCATTTGTGCCTGTTATTGCAATTATGTGAGAGCTTGTGAAATTAAAAGCAAATTCTATTTCTGAAATAATTTGAATGCTTTGTTTTTTTGCTTCAATTAAAAATGGAACATCTTTTGTTACACCTGGACTTTTTATAATAAATTCTGCATCATTTAATAACGATACATCATGCTCTCCCTCATGAATAAAAACACCTAAATCAATAAGTGAACGTTTTAAATTGTTATCTAAGCATACATTATTTAAAAGCAGTGTACGGTAACCCTGTTTAACTGCTAATTTAGCAGCTCCACATCCACTTATTCCTCCACCAATAATAATTACTTTTACTTTTCTCATTTATCTTATTTTTAAAGTAACAAAAGCGAGTAAGCAGATAAAAACACAAACAATCCAAAATCTAGTTACGATTTTGCTCTCATGAATTCCTAGCTTTTGAAAGTGATGATGAAGAGGAGACATAAGAAAAATCCTTATACCTTTTCCATACTTTTTCTTTGTGTATTTAAAATATGTTACTTGGAGAATAACCGAAAGACTTTCAACAAAAAATACACCGCAAAAAATTGGGATTAACAACTCTTTTCTTATTAACACGGAGAATACACCTATAATTGCACCCAAAGACAAACTACCTATATCACCCATAAAAACTTGAGCTGGATAAGAATTGTACCATAAAAACCCCACACATGCACCTACGAAAGATGACATAAATACCACCAGTTCAGATATACTAGGGATATACATAATATCTAGATAGTTTGCAAAAACCATATTGCCAGAAACATAACAAAATATACCAAGAGTAGCTCCAATAATCGCAGAGCAACCAGTGGCTAAACCATCAATACCGTCAGTTAAATTAGCTGAGTTTGATACCGCTGTAATTATAAATATGATAACGAAAGCAAAAAGTAAAAAAGTAATTATAGCATTTTCATTATTGAAAAATAAATTGCTGTAGTCTAACTGATTATCTTTTAAAAATGGTATGGTAGTTTTTAATGATTTCTTATTTTCACTAAAAAATAAATTATCATCGGCAATCCGTTCTGATTGAATTGAATTTATTTCGGACTCAATACTTATATTTTCTTTAATTACAATATCTGGATGACTATACATAATGATAGCCACAAAAAATCCTAACATAACCTGTCCGATAATTTTAAATTTACCAGCTAATCCCTGTTTGTTGTTTTTAAAAACTTTAATATAATCATCCCAAAAACCTATTATACCCATCCATAATGTGGTAATTATCATAATAATAACATATATATTATTCAGACGGCATAGTAAGAATGTAGGAACTAGAATGGCGATTAAAATAATAATGCCCCCCATCGTTGGAGTACCGGTTTTTTCTAATTGACCATTTAGACCTAAATCTCTAATATTGTCCTTTACTAATTTATTTGTTAAAATTTTAATTACAGACTTACCGAAATATACAGTTGTAAAAAGCGAGATAATTATTGCAAGTGCTGAACGTACAGATATATAATTAAATAAATTATACATTGTTATATCAATTCCTGAGTTGTATAAATAATCAAATAGGTAATGTAGCATAAGTTATTTTTTTAAAAATTTTTTAAGAACTAGATAATCATCAAAAGGAAGCTTTTGGCCATTTATATCTTGGTACTTTTCATGACCTTTACCCGCAACTAAAATGATTGATCCTTTAACAGATGATTTGACAGCAAACTTAATTGCCTCCTCTCTATCAATAATAGTTTTTACTTTATTTTGATTATCATCTTTAATACCATCAAGCATATCTGCAATAATACTTTTAGGTTTCTCAAATCTTGGATTATCAGAGGTTAAAATAATAAGCTTACTATGTTCTGATGCAATTTTGGCCATTTCAGGTCGTTTCCCTCTATCACGATTACCACCACAACCTATTACAATAATTAAATTTTGTTTCGTATTACCGAAATTAGATATTGAAGATATAACTTGACTTAAAGCTTCAGGAGTATGCGCATAATCTATTATACCAAAAATGCCATATTCCGAATTAATTGTATTAAATCGTCCCGGCACAGGTAAAAGAGTACTTAAGAGACGTAATACTTGAGATTTATTTTCTCCTAATTCCATTGCAACAGAGAAAACGGCTAATAAATTATATGCATTAAAATCTCCTGCTAAGGATGTGCAAATTTCATTGCCATCGATACTTATTACTAGACCTGTGCTGTCAGAATCCAATAAAGTAGCATTATAGTGTGATTTTTTATGTAAGCTATAAAATACTTTCTTTGATTTTGATTCCAGAACCATGGATGAACCATAATTATCATCCATGTTAATTACAGAAGTTGCTAGGTTTGATAAATCATCAAAAAATTTCTTTTTTGTATTTAAATAATTATTAAAAGTATTATGATAATCCAAATGATCCCTACTAAGGTTAGTAAATACACCTATTTCGAAATTTAAACCTGTGGTTCTCTTTTGAGATATCCCATGAGAACTAACCTCCATAAAACAATACTCACAGCCTGCCTGAACCATTTTACTTAATAATTCATTTAGAACAATGGCATTTGGTGTAGTATGGGTACTTGGTAAAATGAGAGAATCTATTTGATATTCTATTGTAGATATTAAACCCACTTTATAGTTCAATTGACGAAATAATGATGCTAAATAATAAGTAGTTGATGTTTTTCCATTTGTACCAGTAATACCAATTAATTTAATTTTACTCGATGGATTATTAAAGAAATGAGAAGCAATTGAAGATAATGCACTGGCACTATCTTCAACTAAAACATAAGTGACTTTATCTGAAAGATTATTGGGAAGTCGCTCACAAATAACAGAATTTGCGCCTGAAAAAATTGCATCTCTAATAAAATTATGTCCATCATTATTTGATCCTCTTAAAGCAATAAATAAACTAGATGGAACTACATTAGTTGAAGTTAAACAAAGTTGAGATACTGACATTTCTGTACTTCCAACAATATCAACATATTGTAAATTACATAGTAAATCTTTTAGCATTTTTTTCATATAAATAGTGTTATTGCTAAATCATGTTTTATTTCTGTGTTAGCTTTGGGATATTGTTTATTAACTATCCCGTATTTACCTCTAACAATTACCTTATGGCCTTGTTTTTCCAATAATTTAATTGCATCTGTTAAATGCATTCCTACTACAGAAGGATAAAACCCTTCATTTATAATTTGATCTGAATTATTATTATGATAATCTTCAATTAACTCCTGTATAGAAACATCATGTTCTGTTAAAAACAAAGAATCGTTTGCATTCCAACTCAACCCTTCTTGTAAGTATATTTCCTGAGCTATTTCTTTGAACGCAGGAACTGCAATCTGCGAACCATAATAACCTTTTTTAACATTGGGATTATCTACAACAACAATACATGAATAAATAGGATTATTAGAGGGGAAAAACCCCACAAATGAGGCTTGATATTCTTTTTCTTTGCTTTTTGTATAATTTTTAACCGTTGTCCCAGTTTTACCTGACACCTCAAATGATAAAGTTTTTAATTTTTGACCGGTTCCGTTAATAACAACCTCGCGAAGTAAACTATGTGCTTTTTTAATAGTTGATTCGGAACAAATTTGATAAGATATATTGTCTCTTATAATTGGATATGATTTACTTCCCTGTCGTAATGCATATCCTAAATGTGGATAAACCATCTGACCATGATTAGCAACTGTATTATAAAACGTTAACAAGTCCAGTGCTGTAATACTAATCCCATAGCCATATGACATCCATGGCAAAGAAATACCAGACCAGGATTTTGAGCTTGGAGATGTAATTATTGGAGAAGGTACTTTTTCAAGATCAATTTTTGATTTATTAGCTAAGCCAAAATTATATATTCTGTTTATAAATTTTTCAGGTGCATTATGATAATTTTTGGTGATTAATCTACCTATACCAATATTTGATGATTTTGAAAAAGCCTCTTTCAAAGAAACAACCCCTAACTCTTCACTATCAATTGTCGATATTGGTGCTCCTTGAAACTTATACTTTCCTTTTTTACAGTCTATGGTGTCTTCTATAGATCCGTTAAAGTCCTCTAAATAAGCCATAATAGATGCTAATTTAAATGTTGAACCAGGCTCAAGTTGATAAGCTACACCATAATTATATGTTTCAGCATACTTGTTATCATTTGTTTTTTTTAAGTTAGATAAAGCTTTAATTTTTCCACTATTCACCTCCATTAAAATAGCTGTACCAAAGTCAGCTTCAAATTCTTCTAACTGACGCAGTAATGCTCTCTCCAATATATCTTGATAAGAAAGTTCAATTGTGGTAATTAAATCTTTTCCTACTGAGGAATTTATATTAGCAGGACTATTAATATGACGATTCAACCCCGGCTCATAAAGCACAAGTTGCTTACCGTCTTGTCCCATTAGTTCTAAATTATAACTATACTCTAAACCATATATAGGATTATTATTGTCCTTGAAAAGATCTCCTATGGTACGAGATGCAAGATTTTTGTTAGGTTTTTTTCGATCTAAGTATTGTTTTACAATTAATCCACCATTAAGAGGCTTTTTATAGAAACTTGTTTTTTTAAGTTCCTCGATCTGATGTAAAGAAGCATCTCTTTTTAATAAAAAATATTTTTGTTTTTTTGCTTTTATTAAATCATCGAAGTACTGTTTTTTTGATTTATTCTTAAAAATAAGGGATAAATTTTCAGCAAGTTTATTGAGTTCCGATTCGTTTGCACTTAAATATGTGCCATCAAACCTAAGCTCGTATCTGTTTGATGTAATAGCGAGTAGTTGATAGTCATGTGTATAAATATTCCCCCTCTCTGCCTTAATGGTGATCATTTTTAAATGTTCAACCATCTCATAATTTTTGTCGTTAATAATTGTTAGTAAATTAATTACAACTGCAAAGCTCAACAGAAGAATACAAGTTGCTAATATGGCTAATCTTAATGGATGCTTAATTTTCATGATTTAGTTGAATTATTATAATTGGTTCTTCTGCAGAGTAAAAACCAAAAGAATTAGCCCTCTCGATTAGGTTAGATCTCTTAGATAAATTCATTAAAGTTGTTTTATTTGTAACATATTCTGATTTTAAAATTTTTAGATTTTCTGTTAAAGAACTTAACCTTAAATCTTTGTTAATAGAAACATTTGCTAACCAAACACTTATAAAGGAATAAATAGCAAATAAAATTACAAAGGCTCTAATATTGAATAGACCTGTATTTTTGAGGAACTGAAATTTTCTTAATTTTTGGAGCATATTAAATTATATTTTTTCACATATTCTAAGTTTAGCACTTCTAGACTTTTTGTTTTTTCTTAATTCGGAATTAGTCGGAACTATTGGTTTTTTAGTTATTAATGAAAAAATCTGTTTAGAGCGTCCGAAAAAATCTTTTTCTTGAGTATTTAAAAAATGACCAAATTTCATAAACCTCTTTACTAAAACATCCTCCAATGAGTGATATGCTATTACAACTAAACGTCCTGATGGTTTTAAAACATCCTTAGATTGCTCCAATAATTCCTTAAGTGCATTTAACTCATCATTAACCTCAATTCTAATTGCTTGAAACAACCTAGCGAAAAATTTATTCTCGTTTTGTTTATTAATTATTGTTTTAAAAATATTTTTCAAATCAAAAGTTGTAGTAATTTCTTTTAACTTACGTGCGTTTATAATTGCACTAGAAATAGGTCTTGGATTATTAAAGTCTGCATGTTCCTTTAATACTCGGTCTAAATTGGGTTGATTATATTTGTTTAAAATAAATCTCCCATCTTTTTTTAAATTCTTATCCATTCGCATGTCGATTATTGAATCATATTTCAATGAAAAACCTCTTCCATTATCTGAAAAATGATGAGCAGATACGCCTAAATCTGCTATAATTCCATCTACGGAAGACAACCCTACTTGCTGTAACTTAACTTTCAAGTGTCGAAAATTTGAATTAATCATAGTAAACCTGTTATCTCCTTTTATATTATTAATTAGACTATCCATATCCTGATCAAAGGCTATTAAGTTTCCTGTAGTTAAGTTTTTTAATATCTCTTTAGAATGACCACCTCCACCAAATGTAACATCAACATATATGCCTTCTGGCTTAATTTTTAGTCCTTTGATTGATTCATTTAATAAAACTGACTCATGATATTTAGTCATCTTTAATATCTTTAGATCCCATCACATCTTCGGCAAGAGTAGCAAAATCAATATTCTCATTATTAATTATTTGTTCATACGAATTCTTGTTCCAGATTTCAATCATATTTCCAGAACTTGACAAGACTATATCCTTATTTATTTTCGAGAATGATTGCAAATCTTTTGGTAATAAAAGCCTACCTGTATTATCTAGTTCAACAACTTTCACTCCAGCAGTAAACATTCTAATAAAATCATTATTCTTTTTAACAAATCGATTTAATTTATTAATGTCTGTAACTACTTCATTCCATTCTTCTACTGTAAACAATTCCAAACATTTATGAAAAACACTTCTCTTTAATATAAAGGGTGAATCTACTGCAGTTAAAAGCTGTTTCTTGAAAGCTTTCGGCAACATAAATCTGCCTTTAGCATCTAACCTACATTCATAAACACCTATCAAATGTGCACTCATCTGTACCAATTTTTTTAAAAAACTAATACAAAACTAGGTATTTAGACCCACTTTATACCACTTTGTACCACTTATTTTTTTCACAAGAAATGAACAATGTATTAACATTTTAAACCAAAGGTTGTTAATAACTATCTAGAAATGGAAATTATATTAAATTTTAAAATATATATTTACCAGAATAAATAGGTCATAAATATAAAAGATGAAAGAGAAGTACAATTATATTGAAAAGGGCTCCGGACCAACTATTATATTGCTCCATGGATTGATGGGAGCAGTTAGTAATTTTGAAACGACTCTCAACAGTCTTCCAAATCATGGATTTAGGGTTATACTTCCTATGCTGCCACTTTACAGTATGCCATTATTAAAAACAAATGTTAAGCAGCTATCCAAGTTTATTAACAAATTTACTGAAGACCTAAACATCAAAAAATACTCTATCCTAGGAAACTCGCTGGGTGGTCATATTGGATTAATATTGGCACTTCAATTTCCTCAAAAAATTGATAATTTGATTTTATCAGGCAGCTCTGGACTTTATGAAAACACCCTTGGAGGCAAATTCCCTAAAAGAGGTAACTATGAATACATAAAACAAAAAACCGAAGAAGTTTTCTTTGACCCCTCAAAAGCTAGCAAGCAACTTGTAGATGAGGTTTTTGAAATTGTAAATAATAAAGAAAAAGTAATTCGAGTACTAATGATGGCTAAATCCGCAATTAGACATAACATGAAAGACGAACTTCCTAAAATCACACAAAAAACATGTATTATTTGGGGAGAAAATGACAAAGTCACACCTCCTGAAGTAGGAAAAGAATTTCATCAAGAAATTCAAAACTCTGATTTATTTTGGATAAAAAAGTGCGGTCACGCTCCAATGATTGAGCAACCAGAAATATTTAACCAGATTCTAGTCAATTGGCTAAATGATAAAAAAAATGTCAATAAATAATAATTTAACAATAAGTCATTTTCAATCAAGTAACACTGTTAATGATTGCCCAACTAAGATTCAACCTGAATATGCATTTATAGGGAGATCGAATGTAGGCAAATCATCTTTAATAAACTCCATTCTTAATCAAAAAGCTGCATACACATCCTCAAAACCTGGCAAAACTCAATTAATTAATCATTTCGAAGTCAATAATAAATGGTGTCTAGTAGATTTACCAGGGTATGGTTATGCAAAAATAAGCAAGCAAAAAAGAAAAGAAATAATTGAAAGAAATAATAATTATTTTCAAAATAGAGGTGTTCAATTAATTGCTGTATTTTTTTTAATTGATATTCGTATAGAACCTCAAAAAATTGATTTAGAAAAAATGGAATGGTTGGTTAATAATAATATTTACTTTATTAGGACATTTACAAAATGTGATAAACTAAGTGCCTACAAAATAAAAAAAAGCGCAGAGATATATAATAAATCTATGAAGCAAAATAACTGGGTTAGTATTCCTGAAACTATTGTAACTTCATCAAAAAATAAAATTGGGATAAATGAGGTTTTAACCAAAATTGAAAAACTCAACAATCAGTATTTTAATTTTCAATCAAATATTACTTAATAACATTTATAGCTTTCCCAATTTTTTTTGCAAAATCTTTTATTTCAGCTGAAATCTTTTCATCACCAACAGATTTTTTATAATTATCAGCAAGAGAGTCAATAATTTGAAAAGTGAAAAACTTCATTTCCTCTGCCATCATCTCTTTAGTCCATAGATTTATTTTTAAAGAACTTTTTTGCTCACCATCCCAAATAGAAATCATAACTGCCTTTGCTTTTTTACTATCAAAATCGCTGTCTGAGGCAGACCAGTTTATATCTTCAGGAATGTTATTTTCATCTAAATTAACTTCAAAATTTATTGTTGCTTTTTTTTTCATGTCTTATTAAGGTTTATATCCTGATTTGTTTAAAATTTTCATGTAATCTGTTTCATTTAATAACTCGACTAATGATATATTATTATTCTTTACATATGATTTTAAAATCTGTAAACCCACCCAAACACCCACGCTTCCAGGTGAATTTTGATCAACACCCAGACCAAATTTTGAAAATGGAGATAAAAAAATAAATCTTTCAAGCAGCTCTGGTGAAACAGAGAATAAATAATCTTTTTCAATCAAATACTCCCAAATAACACTTTCATTTTTTAAGCACCAATTCATTTTTTCCTGTGGACACTTGAACAAAATATTATCTTGAATATCTGGTAGCATTTTTTGAGTAAAAAAATAAGCTTTTGCATAATATAGCATTGCAGAAATAAAATTTTCAGGCTGCTGATAAGGAATATGTCTTCCTGCTAGAGATAAAAAGCAAGTGGAAGGTATATATTCTGCATCATGAGAGTACTTAATATAATCAGGAATTGCATTGTAAAAAATATGGCTTCGACCTAAAAAAAGATCTAAGGATAAATATAACTTCTCATGAGAATAAACAACAGGATACCTATAGTCGAATGTTCCCTCTATGTAAGTGTATAAACTGAGATTATGATTAGGGAAATAAAATTTATAATTACAAAATCCATCATTTAACTTATCTAAATCTAATAAATCATTTGAAAAAATCCCTTGAACAGAATCAAAGATGTTTTGCAAAGTATCATTAAGAAAAACATCTTCCTTAAAATCTATCTCATTATCAAGAAAAAAACTAGGGTATTTGCTTTTTAATAAAGGCAGTTTAATGTTAAACGAGTCTGAATCTAAGCTAAAAAATTCTTGTTCAAATCTGTAAACATCCAAATCGCATTTTTCACTTTTAGAGTATAAATCCTTGCTAATAAGCAAAAAAGCTAAAATCAAAAAGCTTAGAGCTAAAAAAGTTAATAAAATCCTTTTTTTCATTTCGTTTAATTATTCATATAATGTATATTAGACATGAACTACAGATTTCCTAAAAATATGAAAAAGTTAAATTTTCTCTATTTGTTTTGCATCTTATTTTCATTTTCTTTTTCACAAGATTTTAGCAATAAACTAAAAAATGCTCGTATGGGACTTTATTTAGCTCCTGCAATCAATTTTATTCAAACTGATTCAAAAGATATAGAAACAAACAGTAAACCTGGGGTGGTTTATGGCTATGCTCTTGAAGTGGCTTTAAATGAATTTCATAGATTGGAATCTGGGTTTGGAATCACATATAAAGGAGGAGTCTTAAGTCAAAATCAAACAATTGACTACAAAGTGCAGTATTTAACTGTTCCAATTTTTATAAAGATGAGATCCCGAGAAATTGGCTACTTTAATTATTTTGCAAGAATTGGCCCATCAATAAATCTAAAAATAAAAGAAATGATAAGTCCAAATACTCTAAACAAAACTACAAATCCGGGACTAATCGATATATCTATATTTATTGGCATGGAATACTCACTAGGCGGCAAAACATCTGTAGAGGGAAGTATGTTTTTTAACAATAATATCACCAATGCACTAGGTGATAATAACGACCCCGATGCCTTATTTCATCAAATTGGATTAAGATTCGGCTTTTTATTCTAAAAAAAATGAACCTGGAAGAAACTAAAAATTTTATTGTCAAATGGATAAAAAGATACGCTCAAGATAATTCAATTGAAACATTAACTGTTGGTATATCTGGAGGAATTGACTCCGCACTCACATCTAAACTATGTGCATTAACTGAAATAAAAACTATTGTAGTATCGATGCCAATTCATCAGAAAGAATTAGAACTAAAAAATGCTAATCTTCATATAAACTTACTTACTAAAGAGCACAAAAATGTTCAAAAAGAATATATCGATCTGAGTTCTTTATTTGAAAATTACAAAACTACTATTCCAACTAAATTTCATTCTCACTTAAGTTTAGCAAATTCGAGGGCTAGAATTCGGATGACTGCGCTTTATCAAATTGCAGGATCTAAAAATGGCTTAGTGGTGGGAACTGGAAATAAAGTTGAAGACTTCGGAATAGGATTTTTTACAAAATATGGTGATGGGGGAGTTGACATTAGTCCAATTGCAGATCTTAGTAAATCCGAAGTACGAAAATTAGCAAAATACTGTCAAATTCACTCTGATATTATAAGTACCCCCCCTACTGACGGGCTGTGGCAGGACGGAAGGACTGATGAAGATCAGATTGGGGCAACATATGAAGAGTTAGAATGGGCTATGGACTACGACAATGGAGACCAACTAACAAAAAGACAAATTGAGGTTTTAAGTATTTTTAATAAATTTAGAATAAATAATAAACATAAAACCGAACCTATTCCTGTTTGTTATATACCCAAACATCTAAAAACCTAATCTCTTACAATTCTAATTACAATTCCGTCTAATGACTTATCCATAGGAATTTGACAAATAAGCCTACTTTTCTCGGAATTAATATTTTGTAACTGATCCAACATTGACTCCTCTTCCAAATCTTTGCTATTTAAGCAGTGTGAACTCTCAATATAACAATGACAAGAAGCACAAAGAGCCATGCCACCACAATGGCCCATAGCAAATTCCACTTCTCTAAAAACTTCCATTAAGTTTTGATTTTGATGAACTAAAGTTCTTAAAACATAACGAGTGTCATCAACGTCGATAATGTTGATCGTGATAATATCCAAGTTATTTGGATTTTCAATAACATTATCAATTAGCGTTTCTTTATTTTCCACTTTTTAAAAACCTTCAATTTTGCCTAGAACTGTAGTATATTTAAATGACTGTTTACCATCAGGGAATACATGTTTAAAGGCAGATTGAGCCATCAAAGCTCCCTCATGAAAACCACTTAGAATTAATTTTAGTTTTCCAGGATATGTATTTATATCGCCAATAGCATATACCCCTTCAATATTGGTGCTATAATCCAAAGTGTTTACATTAATAGCATTTTTATCTAGATTTAGGCCCCAATTTGCAATTGGACCTAACTTTGGAGTAAGTCCAAATAAAGGAATCCAGTAATCTGTTTCTAAACTTATGACTTCTTCATCTAAATTACTCTTAACATCTAAACTTTGTAAAGTGGGTGTGCCCTTTAATTCAATGACTTCAGAATTAGTAATCAAATTTATTTGACCTTTTTTAGTCATTTTATTTAACTTATCTACTGATTCTGGATGTCCTCTGAATGACTCCCTTCTATGAATTAAAGTAATTGATTGTGCGACTCCACTAGCTAAATATATTGCCCAATCTAAAGCTGAATCTCCTCCGCCTGAAATAATTACTTTTTTATTTTTATATTTTTGAGGATCTTTTACTATGTAGTCAACTCCTTTTGATTCAAAAAAATCTAAGTTCTCAACTTTTGGCTTACGTGGCTCAAAACAACCCAAACCAGCTGCAATAACAACTACTTTCGCTCTATGCTTAGTGCCTAAATTAGTAGTTACATAAAAATAACTATCTTCTTTCTTCACAATTTGCTCAACTCTCTCGCCAAGTGTAAAACCAGGCTTGAAGGGTTTAATTTGAGTCATAAGATTGTCAACTAATTCACCTGCAAGAATTTCTGGAAATCCGGGAATATCATATATTGGTTTTTTTGGATAAATTTCTGAGCATTGTCCCCCTGGTTGAGGCAAATAATCAATTAAATGACATCGCATTTTTAATAATCCTGCTTCAAATACTGCAAACAAACCGCAAGGACCAGCGCCAATAATAATTATATCTGTACTTATCATATATTTAGTCTATTGTTTCAACCGAAATAATTTCGGGAGCATATTTCTTGACAGATTCCTCTATACCAAGCTTTAGTGTCATTTGATTAACATCACAGGCTTTACAAGCTCCCTTAAAACTAATAAAAACAATGAAATCTGAAGAAATCTTAACCAATTCTAAGTCTCCCCCATCTGTAGCTAAATACGGACGTATTGCATTTAATCCCTGATTTACGCGAGTCAATAAATTTTCTTTCATATTACAAAAATAACTAATTACAACCTCTATTATGTGTTATTTCAACCTTTTTTGTAGTTGGTAAATCCTTATTCCGATTATTTGTACTCTCCACCACCTTATTTGACAAATTAGTAAATAGAGATGATAAACTACTATCTTGTAGAGCTGCTGGTCTACCAACATCTCCAGCTACTCTAATACTTTGATTTAAAGGGATTTCTGCTAATAAAGGAATACCCTTTGAAGCAGATAGTGTTTTCCCTCCATCTCGGCCAAATAAATAATATTTTTGTTCATCAACAATATGCCATGACATATTTTCAACTATTCCTAAAATAGGGACATTAATATTTTTTGAATTAAACATACTAATAGCCTTACTCGCATCGACTAAAGCTACAGGTTGAGGAGTAGTAACAATTAAAGCTCCTGTTATTGAAACTGTTTGCACAAGGCTTAAATGAATATCACTAGTTCCAGGTGGGAGGTCAATCAATAAATAATCTAACTCTCCCCAATATGTTTCATTAATAATAGTTTTTAATGCCTTAGTAGCCATTGGCCCTCTCCATACAATTGCTTCATCCGGATTAGAAAAAAAACCGATAGACATAATCTTTACGCCATAACTCTCAATTGGCAACATTAAAGTAGCATCCTTAATTTTTTGTTGTTTTGGTCGTGAATCTTGTGCGTCAAACATTAGTGGAATTGAGGGGCCATATATATCTGCATCAATTAAACCAACTTTCAATCCCTTTTTTTGTAAAGCAATAGCTAAATTTGAAGATATTGTTGATTTACCAACGCCCCCTTTACCAGATGCAATAGCAATAATATTTTTAATACTAGAGACACTATTATTCTCATTAGATTTTTCAAATATAAAATTAATGCTGATTTGTGCTTTTGGATATACTTTTGAGATTATTCTTTGAATCTCTAATCTTATTTTTTCTTTAAATTGTAAGGTAGGATTCGTAACTAATATATCTAGTTCAATATTTACTCCATTTACATCTATTTTTTTTATAGATTCGTTTAAAATAAATCCTGATAAATCATTGGATGAAATATCGTTTAAAATAGAAATAACATTTTGCTTATCAATAGTCATTTAAAAATTATTTTGATGTAAAAATAAAACAAATTTTTTCTAAAGAAAAGAAAATTTAAGATAGCTGATTTCTTGTTTTTTTTCTAAAAATATTTTCTCATAATAAGTCTTGATATTTAAACTTTTATCTACTTCATTTAAAGCATATATATCATGGGAGCTTTGTAAAATTTTAAAAGGACCATTTTCTAATAGCCCTAACGTATATCCATGTAGAAATATACTGTCAGTTTTAAGATTAACACAACCGTTGTCAATTAAAATTGTTTTATATATCGCTAAAAACTTTAAAGAAGTTAATCTTTTCTTTCTTCTATTAAATTTTATTTGAGGATCTGGAAAAGTAATCCAGATTTCAAAAATTTCATCCTCAGCAAAAATAGACTCTAGATACTCAATCTGAGTTCTAATAAATAACACATTATTTAATTGTAAGTCGTCAACTATTTTAGCACCTGAATAGATTCTCGAACCTTTTATATCAATCCCAATATAATTATAGTTTGGAAACATTTTTGCTAAGGCTACTGTATACTCCCCCTTTCCACAACCTAGTTCTACAATAATAGGATTATTATTGTTAAACAAACTTAGCCAAGAACCTTTTAATTTAAACTTATCATTCAACAGGTCCTCTCTTTTTGGTTGAATTACATGTGACATATTTTCAAGCCTTGAAAATTTTTTCAATTTGTTTCTTGACATAATATATTGTAATTAAGTAATAAGTTGTTTACCATTGTTTTAATTTGATCTCTGACTTTTCTGTAAACAATAAGCTTTTGGTTTTTGGTACCTGTGGCGAGAACTGGGTCATAAAAACTATAGTGGAGAAGATTAACATGTTTAACAACAGGACAATAACCTTTTGCTTTATCACAAACAGTTACAACAATATCAAACGAACCTAAATCAAAGGTTTCTATTTTCTTTGAATACTGACTTGAAATATCAATACCTTCTTCTTTCATCACAAGAATTGCTATTTCATTTAGAGTATCAGGCATAACACCGGCACTTTGGACTATATGGTTTTTATCTTTAAGCATCTCTTTAGCAAAACCCTCCGCCATTTGGCTTCTACAAGAATTACCTGTGCATAAAAAGATAATTTTTTTCAAAACTTTAATTTTTATTTATATTGCTATTACAAAATTATGGATATAAATAATTATATAAAAAATATCTTTCAAATAAAAAGTTTAGATGAGTTTAATAATTATGCTCTACAACTATTTAGATATCAATACAATTTTAACGTCTTGTATCGTGAATATGTAAATCTTTTAGGCTGTGAAATTTCAAAAATAAAAAACTACCAATCTATTCCTTTTTTACCAATTGATTTTTTTCGAAATAATAAAGTAACTACACATCAAAAAAAGCATGAAGCCGTTTTTTTCAGTAGCGGAAGCACAAATAGTTTAAGATCAAAACACTATGTTTTTAACACAGATATATATGTAAAATCTTTAATATCGTCTTTCAACTTTTTTTTCAAAGATCCAAAACTATATACGATACTATGTATGGTGCCTAGTTTTAAAAAAAATCCAAATTCCTCATTAGCTTTTATGTGTAATCAAATGATTACAAAAAGCAAAAATAAAAAAAGTGGATTCTACCTAAATAAGAAAGAGAAATTAAAATCCGTAATTAAAAATTGCGAACAAAAAAAAGAAAAATATATTTTATTCGGACTAAGCTTTGAGCTACTTCATTTTGCAAAAGACAGTAATATTAATATTGAGTACGGATTAGTAATCGAAACAGGAGGCACTAAAAAAAACCAAACGCGTATAATAAAGGAAGACATGCATAAGCAATTAAAAAAATACTTTAAATCAGACACTATTAATTCTGAATATGGCATGGCTGAATTATTATCTCAATCATATTGTTTGGACAGCTCATTATTTTACTCTCCCCCATGGAAAAAAATATTAATTCGAGATAAAACAAACCCACTCAAAATAATTCCGGAAAATCAACGAGGATATATTAATATTATTGACCTTGCAAATATTTATAGCTGTGGATTTATTGCAACAAATGACCTTGGTTATTCACGTAATGGTGGATTTGATATAATTGGGAGAGGCCAAAACTCTACCCAAAGAGGTTGTAATTTAATGATTTAAATAATACTTTTTCTTAATAGAGCCATCATCATATATACTAATAATTAAGGAACTCTGCTTACCAAGCACCTCTCTACCAAAAATATCTACATTAATTACTAATTTTTGAACTTTCTGATTTTCTGAAACACTAAAAAACTCCTCACATTCATCACTAATACCCAGTGGCAAAATACACTCCTCAACAAATTCGTTAGAAAGGTCAAATTCAGCAACTTGTCCAAAATTATTATCACCATAAATTGTAGTGAATGGTGATACATTATTTAATGTTGATGATGTTTCATAAACAATGCCATCTCTCTCAACTAGAAATATAAAAGACTCGCCTATTGAGAATCCATCTTTTGTGAAAGTTGACAAATCATCCCCCCAAGCAGAAATTGCCAATGTAGAACCTTCATAAGAAGTAGACCCACCACACTTTATGTATCCTTCATTATCTACAAAAAAAACCCCGACAACATCACCTTCCATTAAATTAGAAATATCTGTAATGGCAATAGACATATTACTGGATGTAATCTGAAAATTAAAATCAAAGTAATTAGCTGCAAATTCACACCAATAACAGCCTGAGATATATATATTTAAATACTCACAGCTTCCATCATCATTATTGGCATTTGGATTAAAATTATCAGCTAATGGATCTGTACATCCAAAAATATCACCACTAGAATCATACACGTGAAATCCTAAATTAGTCCAATTATCAATATCTAGAACTATCCACTCAGAATCATCAGCGTTCGTACCAGCAGACATAGCCCAATTTCCTGCATTATGTTCAACAACAGAGCTTTTTCTTACTAAAGTATGATTTTCTGTTGCTTGTTCAACACCAGCAACATCCCAACCAATTCCCTCTTGCCAAGTATTTTCATTACCTATAATGTCAAGTGCATTGCTTGAATCAAACACATCGCCTGTAAGTCCATTTAACATTAATGCATAGGCATCATCTCCATTGCCACAACAATATTGAAAAGTATAATCTGCTTCATTTAGGATCGCCTGGTCCGCTTGACTGGAAGCAACAACATAAACATCACCTGGAGCTATCGAAGCGTCTTCTGGGAACTCATTAAGATAAAAATTATTACCATCAATACAGCCATTTGTGCAGCTTGTAAGAACGAACTGCGGGTATAAATTCACTGTTTCATTTGAGTAATTATATATTTCAATGTACTTATTATATGAAGACCCTTCTGAATACTCAGAAAAAAATATTTGACCATATGTAAATGAATAAGCGAAAGTTAAACTGAATACAAAGAGTTTTAATTGTTTCATATTTTTTTATTTAACATAAATACTAATTGTATTACTAAACTGCTCTCCATATGACATATGTAAACCATTTGCAAACTGCAATGTTAAAGTATGCTCACCTTTTTCAAGTGGAACACTAGCCACAGTATCTCCTTTACCGTAATGTAAATGTGTTTTATCCATCGGAATAATTTCTCCATACTGAACAAATTTACTGTTTAAAATAATGTGATGATGACCTGTACCCGCCTCTAATTTTCCAGCAGGTTTAATTTTCATTCCCCTAACACCCATTTCAACTATAACAGGGCTCTGTAATGTATCACCATTATTTAAATTTTTGAAAAACACCTTTGAGGAAGTATTTTCAACTTTGATATTATTTGAATCTTGATTTTTATTGGATTTACATCCTATAAAAATCATCAATAACATAAGTATATAGAGTCTTTTCATAAAGAATTTTATTTGTAACAAAATTATTAAAATCAAATGATTATAATATTAATTATTAATTTATTTTTTATTGCAACTGGAACAATCTATTGAAAATGAAAACTCAGTACCTTTATTAACTGTACTTTTAACATTAATGGTTTGATTATGCGCTTCTAATATATGTTTAACAATTGCTAAACCAAGGCCGGTACCACCCTGATCTCTAGATCTACTTTTATCTACTCTGTAAAATCTTTCAAATAAACGTTTAATATTTTTTTCTGCTATTCCTATTCCGTCATCCTTAACTGAGACTACACATGTCTCTTTAGTTTGATGACAACTTATTTTTGTGACCCCCCCTCGCTTTCCGTATTTGATTGAGTTGGAAATTAAATTGGATAAAACCTGGGACATTTTATCCTTATCTCCTTTTACATGAAAATTTGTGCTTTTTTTATCATGCAATAATTTTATTTTCTTTTTATTAGCTTTTATTTCAAACTGCTCAATAATTTCATCAATAAGAGGTTTTAATTTCCAATTACTAAATTCTAGAGAAAGCTCATCCGATTCTAATTGTCCAATTGATTCCAAGTCTCTAATAATATATATTAAGCGATCCACACTCTTACTTGTTCTCTTTAAGTATTTTTTATTTACAGAACTATCATATAAAGCACCGCTAATTAATGTCTCTACATAACCTTGAATATTGAAAATAGGAGTTTTTAATTCGTGAGAAACATTACCCAAAAACTCGCTTCTATATTTTTCTGAAGAATTTTCAGTCTTGATTTTTTTATCATCTATTTTTTTAACAGTAAATAGTTTCATCCAAAAAATCAATGATAAAGAAATTATTAATGAATTAAAACAAATTAATTTCCAAAATATCCCATATGTAATGTTTATACTATTTGTTAATAATAGTATAACAAAAAGAATCAGTGATGAGGATATTAATGTTAATAATAATAATTTTAAAAACTTCACAATCATAAATATTCAAAAGCAAATTAAAAAAAACTATTTAATAAAAAAACTGAAATCAGTTTGTTATCAGATAAATTTTTATAAATATAATATGTTTTAAGAGTATTTATACTAATTTTGGAAACTTGCTAATTAGCATATTGTTAATAAATTTTGTATCTTAGAGACTAGCACCATGGTATTATTCTAATACATCTCTAGATACATTAAACACTTAGAATATGAAAAATAATTACATTATTGCAATTTTATTTGCACTACTTGGTTCTATATTTATAACTAACGGTCAAAACCTTAATTGGTCACCTCCAGAACCTACAGGTACTGGTAATGCTTCAATTGCATTTCCTCAAGGGTCTATTTTATTCAACGGCTCTGAAATCAATGATCCACAAGCTACTTTAGGTGTTTTTTTTATAAATAATGCCGGTGAATATATATGTGGCGGATGCATGGATTTTAATAATGATGGAAATTGTGATAATCTAGCTGAAGGTTTTATTGAAGGTGGAAGTCCTAGCTATATTGATGGAGGAAATATTTCTATACCTGCTTGGGGATCCGACTCAGGTTCAGATAACGGGTTTGACGCAAACGAAACAATATTATTTTTCTTACAAATTGATGGAATTAATTATCCAAGTAGTGACATCACATTTACTATTGGCAGCTCAAATTTTGTAGCGAATTCAACACCTGTAATCTCATCTATCAATTTTCAATCTACTCAATTAGAACCATGTAGTTGCTCTAATCCTGAAACAGTTGCTTTTGATCAAGACGGACTTTGTATTATTCAAGCAACTAATTACTGTGCATCAGACCCTACCCAAGATAATTATTGTAATGTTACTGGCTACAACAATATAATCGTCAACAACAATTTAAATCCTTCAGAAGTATGTGAAGATTCAGTAGGATGCACATGTGAACAAGCTGATAATTATGACTCATCTGCTACTGAGGACAATGGAAGCTGTATTATAACTGGGGGGTGTAGTGACTCTTTAGCATCTAATTATTCAGGATCAGAATGCGACAACTCTAATTTTATTGATGAAGATTGCCAGTACCCTGGTTGCACATGTAGTATTGCTGCAAATTGGGATTCAGCAGCCACAATTGACGATGGTTCATGTGTTGTAGTTGGTGGATGTAACGACTCCTCCGCTTCTAATTATTCTGGAGACGAATGCTCTAATAGTTCATTTATAAGTGAACTATGTGAATATGCAAGTAATGATAGCTGTGAAGATGACGACACTGCATTTCCATTTCCTTGTGCAACTGCCATTGCAGCCTTTACATGTGACGGGGAGTTTAATGGAGTCTCTGTTTCAGATGCTTGTCCTGAAAGCTGTGACAATTGTGAAACGATATGTGAAGATGATGACACTGCATTTCCATTTCCTTGTGTAACTGCTATTTCAGCCTTTACATGTGACGGGGAGTATAATGGAATCTCTGTTTCAGATGCCTGTCCTGAAAGCTGTGGCAATTGTAATAACAATGATGACACAAGTTGTGAATTAGAAAATATCGACTGGAATTATATTATTACCGATGGTAATATGACTGTTCAAGTTGGAGGCACTGATGTAGTTACAATAAATGGCGAGAATCCACCTAATGGATCATTACTAGGTGCTTTCTTTACTAATGATAACAATCAATATGTATGTGCCGGCTACCAAAGCTGGACTGGAGAGCAATTAGCAATTGCTGTTTGGAAGTCAGAATCAGGAGAAGAGAATGGATTTGATGAGGGTGAAGAAATTACATGGTTATTACAAGTTGGCAATCAAACTTTTATAGCTGATAGTTATGCTATGACTAGTGGCGGTCCCTTCTCTGACTCATTTTCAAACAACGGATTTGGGCAATTGTTATCAGCAGAATATAATTGTGAAATTTCTGGCATTGCTGGATGTACTGATGAATCCGCTTATAATTATAATTCTGATGCAACATATGATAATGGCACATGTTACAATTTAAATTGGACAGTTACACCATCAGATTGTAATATGACAATTTTAATTAATGAGCCGGAAATTACTAATCTAAATATATCCCTTAACGGAGGCGAGATACCAACAGGAGCTACAATAGGAGTATTTTATGAAAACGAAAACGGACAGCTTGTATGTGGAGGTTCAGAGGAGTGGAGTGGAACTTCAACAGCAGTCCCTGCTTGGGGGGCGGAATCGGGACTTGATAATGGTTTTCAAGTCGGAGAAGAACTCACAAATTGGGCGCTTTTAATTGGCAACCAAACAATTCCTATGGACGACAATGGTGCGATTATGGGAACTCAATTTGGTCCAAATTCAGATACTTATAATTGTCAGGCTTTTGGCAACTTAATATCTGTTAATTTTATAGGTGAATATACTTTAACATATGGATGTACCGATGAAACTGCATGTAATTATGATGCGTTAGCAATGTTAGAAGATAACTCCTGCGAGTATGCTCAAACATGGTATTCTGACTCGGATGGGGACGGTTTAGGAAATCCTGCTATGAGTACAATATCTTGTAATGAAGTACCTGATTTTGTTACTAATAATGACGACCCTTGCCCCGACAACATTGATAACCCTAACAATGTATTAATGTGGTATTATGACACAGACAGTGATGGTTTAGGATCTAATATCTTTACTCAATTAGGATGCGATTTTCCTGGGGAAGGATTTGTAGATAATGCAGATGACCCATGTCCTGATAGCTCTTTGAATGATTCAAATGGTAATGGTATTTGTGATGAAGATGAAATAGAAGGATGTACTAATGAAACAGCTCTAAATTATAATCCTGATGCTAATATAGATGATTTCTCTTGTGTTGACGTAGTTCTAGGATGTACTGACGAAGCTGCTCTAAATTACAATTCTGATGCTAATTCAGATGATGGCTCTTGTATTGACGTAATTCCAGGATGTACTGACGATGGCTCTATAAATGACTCTGATGGAGATG
>NHIO02000058.1 GCA_002171975.2 Flavobacteriales bacterium TMED191 | reverse complement strand
ATAGATAATTCAATTTTTCCAGATGGTGGACCGTTTAAAACATGACATGCCGGATCTACTGTATTCCAGTCTTGAATTGCGGGTTCTGACAATGTGTATAAATAAGCAAATTCTCCAGGCTGTGAAACTTGTAAGTCACAAAAATCACCCTCTTTTAGAACACGATTATTAAATGAAAAAGGCCGACCATCAATTTCTCCATGGCCTGTAAATGTGTCATCAGGGTCTGCATACTCATCAAACAGAGTTTCATCTGTATTATTTAAGGTGTAATCATTTGTTTCATCAAATACTAGTACTGGAACTGTTACATTGACCCATGGATTTAAGTATTGTTCGGAAACTGAGGGTAAAAAGCTAAATTGACCTTCAATTTCATCATTAATTACAAACTCTAAGCTTCCATCGCCTGCGTCAGGACAGCTTTCGTGTTTAATAATTATTTCTGAATTGATAGGTTCTGGTGGAGAAAAGTAAATTGTAATAGATCCGGCACAATTAAATGGGTTACCTGGGTCGTAGTCTAATACATTATCCGAGTTTAAGAAGTAATTATCAACAGCCCATATTGTGACACTATACTCCTCTTCCTCATATATATTGTTATCGTTAAGGTCAAAAAAATTAATACTTTCTTCAATATTCGGGTCAATTTCGTTTGCAGGGTTAGGGGTTGTTCCCACATACCATGTAAAATCAGTTGAAAATATTGATGCTGGACTCCCTCCACTAACTGCATTGGGCCCCATTTTAAGAGTTCCTCTAGCTCCATCACAGAGAGGGTCAATAATGATTTCCGGATTATCAGTTATAGTAATTTCTTCAAAAACAGGTGGGTTTGTTTGTATGTCAAATGGCATAGTGAACTCCCAATCTCCACCACCTATCATTTCAACCTCAATATTCCATTCTCCAGGAAATGGAATTGAAATAATTGCTGTTCCAGAATTTTGACTACCATTAATTGGATCAGATGTTGAAAAACTCCCAGCCTTAAATTTCATAAAATCATATAAAGTAGGATCCCAGTTACCCGTTATTTCCCAATCAACAAATACCTCCGCTCCAGTGCCTGCGCATTCTGCTTGTTGTATGTTTACACATGATATTGTTACGTCAAATGGGGTTTCATTTTCTGGTATCATATTAATTATACAACCATCAATACATTCAGTAACATAATCACATGATCCATCATCTTCAGTTGCAGCAGAATCAAAGTTACAAGCAATTGTATCTGTGCATCCAGTGTTTTGCCCAACACTGCAAAAGGAAATTAGAAATAATGTATATACTAACCATTTTAAATAAGTGTTAGTGCTAAAATTTAAAGAATATTTTTTAACTAAATTTTTCAAGAAAATCATTTTTAATATAATCTATTAAAAATAACTAAAAATATTTAAATAACAGAGAGCCTTTTTGATATTCTATGTAGGAAAAATGGTTAATCCAGTCGCCAAGATTTATATATTTTGCTGAAGGGGTTAATTCTATCTCTATTGGCTCATGTATGTGTCCAAAAACGAAGTAGTTAATATCTTTGTTGGTAAGTATTTCTTTGGAATATTCAATTAGAGACTCTCTTAAAGCTTCTTTATTAAATTGTCCACCTTTTTTTCTGCTAAGACCTGACCAAGTATGTGCTAATTTAATACCTAAATTAGGATTTAGCTTTGAAAAAAGCCATTGACAAGCTGAACTGGAGAAAATAGATTTTAAAATTTTATACTTTGCACTACTGTTACCCAAACCATCGCCATGGCAGATGTAAAATGTTTTATCTTCAATTTTTGTTACTAATGGTTTATAATGCACTATTAGTCCAAGCTCTTTCTCTAAATATCCAAATGTCCAAAGATCATGGTTACCAGGAAAGAAATGAATTTTTATACCTTGATCCGTGAAATGTGCTAGTTTACCTTTTAGTCTCTCAAAGCCCTTTGGAATCACCCTTTTATATTCAAACCAAAAATCAAAAATGTCTCCAACTAAATAAATTTCTTTTGCATTCTCTGCAATATTATCTAGCCAGTTACATATTTTTTTTTCTCTCTCTTTACTTTCTGCATGATTGGGACTGCCAAGATGGAAGTCAGAAGCAAAATAAACTTTTTCTCTTTTAGCCATCAATTAATTTTTTGATTCTAAGTTCTAGGTCCAACCCTCTTAAATTTTTTGCAACTATTTTACCTTCTTTATCTACCAAAACAGTATATGGGATAGAATTAAAATTATAGAGTTCTCTGACATATGTTTCCCAGCCTTTTAATTCACTTAAATGAATCCATGGAGATAGATTGTCATCTTTGATAGCCTTTAGCCATGCTGATTTGGAGTCTTTTTGTCTTGCAGTTCCATCTAATGAAACACTTATAATCTCAAAGTCCTTTTTGGAGTATTTTGTATATAATTTTACAAGTTTAGGATTTTCCATTCTACAGGGCTTACACCAAGATGCCCAAAAATCAATTAATACAACTTTATTTTTAAAGTCAGAAAGTGATACGGATTTATTATTTTGATCAGGTAGTGTAAAATCTGGTGCTGGTTGTCCGTAGGCTAGGGGTCTAAAAAGTTCTATTTGATCTTCTAAAAGGGTAACGTGATTGGAGTTGGGAAAGTTTGTTTTTAAATTTTCTAGTACCATTTCAAAAACCTCTAGGTGTTCATCTACAGTCATTACAGGGGACGATTGTCCATATTCCTGAAATAGAGCTATCAAACATACCTTGGAATTTTTATTATCATTAATAAAAGTCTTTAAGTATTCTTGATGAATGGCAAGTTTGTCAAAAAAAGCTTCTCTATACATCGCAACTTTTTCTTCATAGTCTTCACTGTCTGAAAGATCTTGTAATTCTTGAGTAATTGAGTCTCTAAAATTTAATAAGTTTAAAAGATTATTGTCTAGCTCCATAATCTTTTTTGTACCACTCGAACCTTTAATACTCAATTGGTCTTCTTGAAAATTAATAACAATATTTTCTCCTAAATCTACAAGTATATCAAATGATGATCCATCATGGAATTTTAATCGATATAATTCTTCTTCCAAAATAGTTTTTTTAAAAGAAAATTTTCCATTTTTAATATTAGTAGTATCAATTAAACTTTCAACAGGATCTATCTTTAGAAGGATAGCATCGCCAACTCTATCAGTATCTGCCGTTATTATAAAACTATTTTTATTTGTATTACAAGCCATNAGAAGGATTATAATTAAAATCTTTAAAGTACTTTTCATCATTTACTTAATTTATTTTTTAATACTTCATTAATCTTTTTGGGNTNTAATTTTCCTTTTGATTCTCGCATAATTTCACCCATAAACATACCAATTAAATTGGNNTTTCCGTTTTGATACGCAACTACNTTATCNGGATATTTTNTNANAGCNTTCTCTANTANCTCTTCGATTAATTNTGTGTTGTCTTCTTGAATCCAACCNTTTTTNTCAGCTANATTAATNGGGGACTCATTNCNNTTAATCATCTCTGGAAATATTTTTTTAGAAACAATAAGATTATTNACTTTATTNTCANTAATCATATCTGCTAGTTCAGCTAAATNTTCTGCAGNGATTTTAAGATCAGAAATTTCAATTGTCCTTTCATTAATGTAAGATTTAATTACTCCCATTAATAAATTTGCTGCAGATTTGTAATTATTAGTGTGTAAAATAATTCTATTGAAAAAATCAGATAGCGACTTGTCTTCAGAAAGTATTTTAGAATCGTATTCGCTTAACTTAAATTCATCTTTATATTTTAGAAATCTTTCTTTGGGTAGAGTAGGCATGTCTTTTTTAACATCTTCAATATACTCATCTGTAATTACGATAGGCGGTATGTCAGGTTCTGTGAAATATCTATAATCATGAGCATCTTCTTTGCTTCTTAGTATTGTTGTAGTATTTGAAACTGCATTATAATTTCTAGTTTCTTGATTTACAACACTATTATTGTTATAGCAGTTAATTTGTCGTTCTGCTTCTAAATTAATTGCTTTCATTACATTTTTAAATGAATTAATATTTTTGACTTCAACCCGGTTGCGTAACTCTTTTGTTCCTTTTGGTCTTACAGAAATGTTTGCATCACACCTAAGACTCCCCTCTTCCATGTTTCCGTTGGATATTTCTAGATATCTTACTAATTTACGTATCTCTTGAAGATATAAGTATGCTTCTTCCGGTGATCTAATTTCTGGTTCTGACACAATTTCCAGTAAAGCTACTCCCGCTCTATTAAAATCGATAAGTGAGTGGTCTGGGTCTAAATCATGTATACTTTTACCAGCATCTTCTTCCATATGAATTCTTGTAAGTTGAATTTTTTTATTGTTATTCAATTCTACATAGCCTCCAGTGCAAATTGGGGTTTTGTCCTGCGTGATTTGGTATCCCTTAGGAAGATCTGGATAGAAGTAATTTTTTCTAGAGTATAAATTGTACTCAGTAATTTTACAATTTAGAGCCAGTCCTAGTTTTACCGCACTCTTAATTACCTCTTTATTCACTTTTGGAAGAGTTCCTGGATAGCCAAGTGATATTGGACTTATACATGAATTTGGGGGCTCTCCAAATTTATTTAAATCACTACAATATGCTTTTGATTTNGTAGANAGTTGAACGTGAACTTCTAGTCCAACNATGGTCTCATATTTTATTGTATTTACATTCATCAATATTTAATGATTCTGTGTTTATCAATATTTATATTATCATTAATTTTCAGAACATAAATGCCTTTAGGAAAAGCATCACTTAATGAAATTGGTATTGTAGTTTTATCACTTTCTTTTGATAAAATTATTTTCCCATACATGTCATATAGTTCTATTGTTTTTAGATTTTGAGATACTGTATTAACAGTTACATGCTTAGTGCATGGGTTAGGGTATACCATAGAATTATTTATTTCATCAAGTTGAGTATTTAAGCTTGGAGGAGCAAATACAAATAATCCATATTGCATGTCTGAAACAAGTATGTTTCCTGAAGGAAGTAGAGGGTAAACTCCCCATGCTCCTTTGTAACTATCTCCATCCTCAAGAGGATATGTGTCATANCTTGCTACATATGTTGGATTTGATGGATCTGAAATATCCCATATCCACAATCCATCATAGTAATGAGATNCAAACAGTAAGTTGTCTTTAATAATTAAATTATGAGCTATGGAAGTAGATGTTACATCACTTAAAATAGTTGTAATGACATTGATGTCAGAAGGGTTAGAAACATCACATATTTTCATTTTATAACCATGATTTTCATCTGCAAAAACATATGTGTTGCCATCTTCTGTTAGCCATCCAGAGTGATTATACCCAGCGTATGGATAATCTGTTAAAGATCCTAGTATTTGAGGGTTGTTAAAATCTGAAAAATCTACTATATGTAGTCCATTGTTTCCTGCATTTAAATATCCTATATGGTCTTTAACATAGATGTCGTGTACATAGCCAACATCATCAAATTTTTTTAAAAAAGTAGGATTTTGAGGTTCTTCTAATGAAAAAAGGGAAAGTTCATTCGATTCCTCCATAACTCTTCCACCACAAACGTACATTATAGCATTTTCTTCATCTATAAAAATATTGTGTGATCGTGTAATTATATCATTTGTATCATAAACTACACTAATTTCACTTGGTAAATTACTTATATCCATAATTTGTAATGTGCTCGAGTTCATTTCATCAGCAACTGCATATAAATAGCCATTATAAGTGTGAAAATCTCTATGAACAACCTGTGAACTTGTTGAGCCACCATTTACAGATGCTACTAGATAACTATTTTCTGGATCTGTAACATCAAAAATATGTGTTCCTTGTGTTGAACCAATTACTGCAAATTCGTGATCATTTTGAACAAATCCCCAGATTTCATTATAAATGTTTCCAACCCAGTTGTCTCCTGGATCATCTTCAACATTCAGAACAGTTCCATCATCAGTCCATTGATATAGTAATTCTAAGCTATTTTGTTGGCCCATGAACACAAGACTGATTAGTAAGAAGGTAAAGAGTAAATAATTTTTTTCCATATTAAATGATTTTAGATTCTACAAAGTTACATAATTGATGATTAAAATTAGATTTATCTACATCAATAAAATCAATTTCTATTTGAATACATATTAATGTAAAGTGTTTTTCTAATTTTTGTTTATCTGTTTTTAATAGACGATAGAAGTCTTTTTCAGTAAATAACAGTTCTTTTGCATATTTTTTTGATTTACCAAGTTGTATGATTTTATTAATATCTGATTGACTAAAATTATGATGATCATTAAATTTTATATGATTATACGAGATTTTCTCCTTTTCAAGGAAACTTAATAATGTCCTTGGGTTTTCTATTCCTGTTACTAATAAATGATTTAGTTTTTTATTTAAGTTACCAATTTTAGAATTTTGCATATTTAAAAAATGATATTTACTTATATAAGAGAAATAAATTTTCTGATTAAAATCTAAATGGATTTTTTCTTTTATATATTTTTGTTGTTGTTTAGAAATATCATGTGGACACTTAGTAACAATAATGATATTTGCTCTTTTCTTTTCAAATATAGGTTCTCTTAATTTCCCTCTAGGTAATAATGAGTCATTGGTAAATAAATCATTAAATTCAGTAAGTAGAATATTCATATCTCTCTTTAATGATCTGTGCTGATATCCATCATCCAATATTATAGTCTCAATTTTCGGATCAATTTTTAATAATTTTTTAACACCTTGAACTCTGTCAGAATCGCAAGCGATTAATATATCATTGAATTTGTTATATAGTTGACAGTTTTCATCTCCAATTTGAAGCGCACTATTTATTTTATTGTTTGCTAATAAAAATCCTTTTGTTTTCCTTTTATATCCTCTACTTAGGACAGCTATCTTATAGTTTTTCAATACTTTTATTAGGTACTCAACATGAGGTGTTTTACCAGTTCCACCCACTTTTAAATTCCCAATTGAAATTACTAACGTAGATGCTTTGTATTCACTGATTACATTTAAATCAAACAATAGATTACGAAATCTCACAATCAAATAATATATCAATTGAATGGGTATTAATAGGAATTTAATCAAAGTCATATTATTATAATCGCTTATTTTTGTGTTAATATAAAACTAAATAAACATGAAATTATTTGAAATATCAAATTATTTAGACACGAGGGTTCCATTAGCACTACAAGAAGAATATGATAATTGTGGTTTGTTAATTGGAGATAAAAATAAAGAAATTAATTCAGTTTTGATTTCTTTGGATTGCACAGAGGAACTAGTCGATGAAGCAATTAATAATAATCACAATTTAATTGTAAGTCACCATCCTTTAATATTTAGTGGTGTGAAAAAAATTATTGGCTCAAATAATGTTGAAAAAATAATTGCAAAGGCCATAAAATATGATATTGCAATTTATGCTATGCATACTAACCTAGATAATATTCATGGAGGTGTTTCTTTTCAAATTGCTGAAAAAATTAATTTAATTAATAGCAAAATACTCAAGCCTAAGTCCAATATTATAACCAAGATAACTGTATATTGCCCAACTACTCATACTGAGCAAGTTAAAAATGCATTATTTGATAGTGGTGCTGGGACAATCAGTGAATTTTACGATAGATGTGCTTTCGTTTCAAATGGTCAAGGTTTTTTTAGACCCTTAGAAGGGGCTAGTCCATTTTCTGGAAATATAGGAAAAGACTCATCATCTAAAGAGGATAAAATAGAAATGATTTTTTATTCTTATTTGAAATCAAAAATTCTATCTGCTTTAAAAGAATCACACCCATACCAAGAAATTGCTTATTTTTTAGATGATATCCAAAACGATTCTCAAGCAGGATCCGGTGTAATAGGTGAGTTGCAAAAGCCAATGTCATTAAATAATTTTCTATCCCATGTTAAACAAAAAATGAATACTTCTGTAATTCGATATAATAATAATAAAAGGTCTGCTCAAAATATTAAAAAAGTTGCTGTTTGCGGAGGTTCTGGTAGATTTTTATTAGAGGATGCAATTAGAAGTGAAGCTGATGTTTTCATTACTTCTGACTTTAAGTATCACGATTTTTTTGATACAAATAATCAAATTATTGTATTTGATATAGGCCATTATGAAAGTGAATTTTACACTCAGCAGTTAATTTTTAGTATAATTAAAGAAAAATTTTCTAAATTAGCGCTCCATTTAACAGACATATGTACTAATCCAATTTTATATTATTAAAAAGATGGCTAAGACAAACATAAAAGAAAGCAGTTATTCAGCTTCAGCAATAAGTGCTAAATTAGAATCTCTTTATCAACTACAAATAATTGATTCAAAAATAGATAAACTAAAAATTTTAAGAGGCGAATTACCACTAGAGGTGTCTGATCTAGAATCAGAAATTGATAAATTAAATGATCGTTTAAATAAACAATTGGAAGTAGAAGAAGAGTTTAATAATGCAATTAGCACACAGGAGCAAAAAATCAAAGATTCTACTGCATTAATTGAAAAGTATGAGTCTCAACAAATGAAAGTTAGGAATAATCGTGAATTTAATGCAATCAATAAAGAGTTAGAATTTCAAGCTTTAGAAATTGAATTAGCAAATAAAAAAATAAAAAGCTCAGATATTTCAATAAATGAAAATGCTGATAAAATTAAATTAATAAAGGCAAAAATCAGAGAAAGAAAAAAGCACTTGAAAAATAAAAAATCACAACTTTCAGAAATAATTAAATCAACTGAGAAGGAAGAAGACCAATTATTATCCAAAAAGAAAAAAGCAGAAAAAAGCATCGATGTATCTTTAGTTGAAGCATATTCTTCTATACGAAATTCTTCTAAAAATGGATTAAGCGTAGTAAAAATTGATCGCGATGCTTGTGGTGGATGTTTTAGTAGCATAACAGCCCAACATTCATTAAATATTAGAATGCGAAAAGAAATTTATTTCTGCGAAAATTGTGGTCGTATATTAGTCCCAGAAGATATTGATGCTTAGCATTAAAACTTGTAATTGCAACTTATAATTAGTGATTTTTTAGATTGGATTATATCAGCACTCTGAACGGAGTTTGTTAAATTCTGGTCATTATAAACAATATACTCTCCCTCAGATAAACGATTAATTAAAGCAATATCGAAAAAATAGGCTCCTTTTTGAAATCCAATACCAGTTGAAATATATTCTTTTTCTAAGTTATTTAAATTATTATTAAAAGGATTTCCAAATATAGCATATCCAGTTCTAAAAGAAATATCTTTTACTTTCCATTCAAAACCAATTTTTTTATTATTAGTTTTTTGGTAGAAGTTAGCTATGTTATTATTAGCTGTTTGAAATCCGCTATGATATACACTTGATATATTAGAGGATGAATAGTCAATCGCTTCATAGTCAAATGTAATCAGCCCTTTTTTAGCAATAATAAGTGCTAGGCTAGCAATTGATTTCGAAGGAGTTTGAACTCTATATGGATCAGTTATATGGAGATTGTCTGCATAATTTTCCCCCCAAGTTTCGGTTATGGTTGACATGCTAGTTTCGTAGGATTCTTCAATCTCAAAATATGTTTTAGAATGGTATGCCCATCCTAATCTTAAGAAATGCCAAGGTTTTGCTACAGCACCAATTTTAAAATTTAAGCCAAAGCCGGTTACATATAAATTCTCATTAAAGTTCCATGCTTGAACTTCATTTGTTTTATTATCAAAGCCATCTTCAAGATAACGACTTTGGTATGTATAGTTTATGCTGCTCATTGTCATACTAGCTCCTAAAAAAAGAAAATCTTTATATGCACCTGATGCAGATATGTCAAAGTCATCAATCGATCCAGACTCACTAATTTCTACATATTGATTTTGTCCAATTTGATTTACATTTGAATAGTAGGTGCTAACATCACCAATTGTATCAATTAAATATGTCCAGTACGCAAGGTAATCATTCGAACTATTCAAATTTTCCCATGGTGTACCTTGAGCATTATCTAAAAAAGTGTTTGCCATTGTACTCTCGTTATTGTAACCTCCAATACTTATTCTTCTATTTAGATCAGTTCTTCGGTTATAGATTAATGCATAATTAAATCTATTCCATCCGTCAGCATTTTCAAGAGGAATTGTTTGAATATATCCAATATTTTGAAAATTCAATTTACGTCTATCGGTGCTATTTTTGTTATCTAAATAATCGCTTTCAACATTTTCATTAGAACTCATGAGACTTGCTGAGAATTCATTTGTTCTATATGTTGCTAAAGTAGCAGGGTTTGATAGAATTGAGCCAGTATTTCCTCCAAGAGCACTAAATGAGCCACCCAATGAGGATACTCTGGCAGTACTATAATTATCAAACAATGAATAACGTAGTACATCAATTTCATTTTGTGCAGAAATATTTAAAAATATAAAGTAAATGAATAGAGATAGTTTAATTTTTGACATAATGTAATTTTTAGTTTCTTTTGCTTCTATTAGAGTTGGATCTGTTTACTCTGTTAGAGTTAGGTCTAGAGTTGTTATTAATAGATCTATTGTTATTAAAATTATTGTTTCTTTTATTTGAATTGTAGCTATTATTTTTGTTTGAGTTATTTTCTCTTTTATTTGAATTGTAGCTATTGTTGTTTTTATCTTGATTGTATTTTTTGGATGGAGAAACTCTATCTTGAAGATTGTTTGTTCTTTTCTTTATTGGATTTCTCTCTTCGTTGTTAATTTTTTTATTTTGCGAATTTTCTTTTTTGATAAGATTTATTGGGCTTCTTGGTTGAGAGCTCAGATTATGATTAACATTTGTATTATTAGTTGATCTTGGTCCATGTGATACATTTTGATAGCCTGATGAAATAACATAATTATTTAATCCACCATAAAAGTAATTATAGTGTCCGGGATAGTAGTAGTTGTGCCAATGATTGTATCCATAATTCCATGGCGAATGCCATCCATAATTCAAATAATTATATGGTGAGTGCCATCCAGAACTGTAATGCAGCCCAAGACCCCAGCCGTAGTTACTATAATTTAAGCTCCAACCCCATGATGGTTGGTGCCAATTGTACCATGAAGGAGAATTCCATCCATAATCCCAATAATAATCGTGGTGATAATAGTTGTTGAATCTACGTATTCTATTTTCATAACTTATATCTTCGTCCCAATCAAGATTATCATCAATACTATCATTTGTTATTCTTTCTAAATTAGTTTCGTTTGATTTATACAAAAAATCATAGTTTACTTCTGAGTCATTGTAATATATGTCATCAAAAAAATTCTGACTATAAGCTAACGGTGTTAGAAGAAACATGATTAAAAGAAGATATTTATTATTAGTATTAATCATATAATTGGTATTTATTATTGTTAAACGTAAAATTACAAGTTTATTTTTTAATTTTAAAAAAAATATTAATCAATGATTGTACAACAATAATTATACCAAAGTTTAAAATTTATGTCAAAAAAATTAACAAAACGATCCGAGGACTTTTCAAAATGGTATAATGATATTGTTTTACATGCTGATTTGGCTGAAAATTCTGGTGTCAGAGGTTGTATGGTTATTAAACCATATGGATTTGCAATTTGGGAAGAAATGAAGGCAATTCTTGATCGTAAGTTTAAAGAAACTGGTCATGTTAATGCCTATTTCCCACTTTTTATTCCTAAATCCTTTTTTACTAAAGAAGCTAGTCATGTTGATGGTTTTGCAAAGGAGTGTGCTGTAGTTACACATTATCGCTTAAAAAGTAGTGATTCTGGTGATATTGTTGTTGATCAGGATGCAAAATTAGAAGAAGAGTTAATTGTTAGGCCCACATCTGAAACTATTATTTGGGATACTTATAAGAGATGGATTAAGTCATATCGAGATTTACCATTATTAATTAACCAATGGGCAAATGTTGTTAGGTGGGAAATGCGTACACGACTTTTTTTAAGGACTTCGGAATTTTTATGGCAAGAGGGACATACTGCTCATTCAACTGAACAAGAAGCTATCGATGAAACAAAGAAGATATTATCAATTTATAAAGAATTTATTGAACAAACTTTATGTATACCTGTTTTAGATGGTTTAAAAACTGATTCAGAAAAATTTGCAGGCGCAGAACAAACTTATTGTGTCGAGGCATTAATGCAAGATGGAAAGGCTCTTCAAGCTGGTACTTCACATTTTTTAGGACAAAATTTCGCAAAAGCTTTCGATGTCAAGTTTGCTAATAAAGAAGGAAAGCTCGAACATGTTTGGGCAAGTTCTTGGGGAGTTTCAACAAGATTGATGGGTGCTTTAGTTATGACTCATTCAGATGATAATGGATTAGTTTTACCACCTAGTTTAGCTCCGTTTCAGGTAGTTTTAATTCCGATATATCACAATAAAGAAGAATATAACGAGGTTACTTCTTGTTTAAAAGATATCAGTCATAGTCTACGACAAAAAAATATTAGAGTTAAGGAAGATTTTAGAGATACTCATAAGCCAGGTTGGAAGTTTTCAGAATATGAACTTAAGGGTGTGCCAATTAGGATCGCTTTAGGCCCAAGAGATTTACAAAATAAAACAGTTGAAGTATGTAGGCGAGATACGCTAAGCAAATACAATGTGTCATTGAATGATATTGTAGATTCTGTTTTAGATACTTTATCCCAAATTCAAGAATCAATATTTGAAAATGCAAAGGAATTTAGAAAAAAAAATACGTTCATCGTAGATAATTTTGATGACTTTGAAGATAAAATTAGTTTAGGGGGGTTTGTATTAGCCCATTGGGATGGATCCTCAGAGACTGAGGACGAAATAAAAAAGAGAACTAAAGCTACTATTAGATGCATACCTACTAATTTAGAAAGTGAAGAAGGCAAATGTGTTTTGACAGGTAATCCATCTCTTAAGAGAGTAGTTTTTGCTAAATCATATTAGATTTTTTTTTTTTTTAAACAGAAAAGTTATTAATTTTGCTCCCTTATATTTTAAATGAGATAAAAATAAGGTCCCTTCGTCTAATGGTTAGGACATCAGGTTTTCATCCTGAAAATAGGGGTTCGATCCCCCTAGGGACTACTAAAAAAAAAATAAGAAAATGGCAAATCATAAATCAACAAAAAAAAGAATTCGTTCAAATCAGACTAAAAATGAAGGTAATAAATATTTTCATAAAACTGTTAGAAATGCATTGAGGTCAGCTTTTTCTGATTCACCTAAGGAGGGTCTTGAAAAAAATAAGATTGTTTCAATGATTGATAAGTTAGAGAAAAAGAATATAATTCATAAAAATAAGGCTGCTCGTTTAAAATCTAAATTAATGAAAAAAAGTAGTTAATAATACTTTTTAATTTATGGTTTTATTAATTTTTGCAGATGCCATAAGTCCAAGAGTAGAGTATGTATTTAATCATGTTTTTGTTAAGCAACTTGGCCTAAAATATAAAATTACCACTCAAATCAATGCTTTTATTGCTTCAGATAAGCCGAAGCTTTTATATTCAAAAAAAAAAATCACAAACGGCATTTTTTTACAAGCCCATACGATATTATTTGAAACAGAGATTGTTGAACAGGATATTAATATATCTGTATATAAAAACAAACCTATTTTTTTTACTTCTACAAACGTCGAATCTATATTACCTTTTGACCCATTTGCGACAATTTTTTATATGCTTAGCAGATATGAGGAGTATCTAGATAATAAACTTGATCGGTTTGGAAGATTCCCTGCTAGTGAAAGTTTAGCTTTTAAAAATCAATTTTTGCAAATACCAGTTGTTGATAAATGGATAATTTTTATCAAAGATTTTTTGCTTTTAGAATATCCATATTTAAAATTTAAAGAACATAATTTTAGTTATTTAAATACAATTGATATAGATAATGCTTTTGCATATTTGGAAAAAGGTTTTTTTAGGACCGTCGGTTCCCTTATGCGGAGCATTATTAAGTTAGGTTTTAATGATTTTTTTTGTAGGTTAAATGTTTTGTTAGGTTATAAAAGAGATCCGTATGATACTTATGATAAATTATTGTCAATACATAATAAATATAATCTTAAAACAATCATTTTCTTTTTATTAGCAAACTATGGTAGATTGGATAGAAATGTATCCTATAAAAGTAAAAAATATCAATCTCTCATTAATTACTTTAAACAGTTTTTTGATATTGGTATACATGCATCATACTCATCTATTTCTAATCCTAAAAATTTACATCTAGAAATAGAAAGGTTAAATAGTATTTCTGGATTAAGTATAACAAAAAACCGTCAACATTATTTAGTTTTGAATTTACCATCTAATTATAAAAATTTGATTAAAAATAATATTTTAGAAGATTATAGTATGGGATTTCCAGATGATATTGGATTCAGAGCAGGAACATCACACAGTTTTAATTTTTTTAATTTAAAAGAAAATACTGCAACAGATTTATTGTTAAGACCGTTTTGTATTATGGATATAACTTTAAAAAATTATTTAAAACTTACCCCCCATGAAGCTGTCTCTAAAATAAAGTTACTTATAGACGAAGTTAAAAATGTACATGGTTGTTTTATTTCTATTTGGCATAATGAGTCTTTTAAAAATTCTCCTCAATTAGATGAATGGTATATCACTTATGAAAATATGATTAGATACTCTTTGCATGAAAAAAATTAGTTTCGTTTCACATAGTCAAATAAATAAGTCTAAGTGGGACTATTGTATGAATAAATCCATAAATAGAAGTGTTTATGGCATCTCGTGGTATTTAGATATTGTCTCTGAAAACTGGGATGCTTTAATATATGGTGATTATGAATTAATAATACCAGTTACTTCCAAAAAATATACATGTTTTTTTCCATTTATAAAACATTTATCTCAACCGCTTTTCTGTCAGCAATTAGGTGCATTTTCTAGCAATGAAAATTTATTAACAGATTCAAAATTAATCATGAGTATTCTATCTTTTTTTAAAAAAAGATATTATAATTTAGGATATTCATTTAATCACCATACTTCTATTGTTTATAAAAATTGCATTATAAATAATCAGCTTACATTTAAATATATTGATCGTATAAATTTAGAGTTAGACCTTCAGTTGGATTATGATAAGATATTTAAAGAATATCATAAAAATACAAAACGAAATATCAATAAAAATTTTAGTCATAAAATTAAGTCAATTAAGAATGTATCTTTTTTTGTTAATTTCTTAAAGAAAAACCTTCCCAAAAATGTTTTATTAAAGACAAAAGATTATAAGACAATTTATAACATAATTAGTATTTCTATTTCAAAATGTTGCGGAAAATGTCTAGGGCTATACAATGATAAAGACGAATTATTAGCTGGTGTTTTTTTTCTCACCTTATATGATAGACATATACTCCTTTTTAATGCATCTTTTAAGGACAACTCCCAGTATAACTACATGGCCTTTTTAATTGATTTTTTCATTAAGCAACATGCTTTTAAAAATGAATTTTTAGATTTCGAAGGTTCAAATATTAAAGGAGTGAAAAGGTTTTATAAGAGTTTTGGAGCAGTTGAGAAGAATTACCTTCATATTAAATGATGAAATTTAAAAAATTATTTTTAGAAATAAAGTCATTTGAAGTTATTTTGATTTATTGTCTTGAAAATCCTCTATTAGTATAACACTAATTTTTTTAATATTTCCTTCAATATTGTCGTTTTTTTCCATTTGTTGACTTTTAATGGTTGTTATAGTTGATGGAAGATTGTCAATATATCTTTTATTAAGTCCTGACATTCCTTCATTTAAACTTTTAACAATTTGTGATGTATAAGCAATAACTATATGCTCCTTAGGGAGATTCTTAATATTATTAGATCCTAATTGCTTTGATGATAACATAATTTTACCATGTTGTGCAATTAGAAATTCACAAGACGAAACTATACCATCACATTGTGTATGGTATTTGTCATTATAATTTATAGAAGATTTATTTAATAGTTCTTTAATAATTGGTTCTATACAATATATAGACTCGATTTCTAGTTTATTAGTTAGTGCTTGAATTGTTGTTACTAAGTCATTTTTTTTATCACAATAAAAAAAATTACCATTGTTTTTTATAAGATTTTTTGCAAAAATGATATCGATTGTATCATCTTTTGAAATTGAATACTGTGTATTTTCAATCTCAGTATTTTTTTTGTCAGATGCAATTCCAGTTACGAGTTTTAATTTATTAAGTAGATTCATTATTTTCTTAACTTATTAATATTGATTTTCTCAACAGCTTGCCATTTTCTTTTGCCAAGGATTTTTTCTAGATCTTCTTTGAAGATGACTTCTTTATTTAAAAGTAATTCTGCTAATTCTGTTAGAGATTTTTTATACTTTTTAAGAATTTTTTTTGCTCGATCATATTCCTTTTCAATAATTTTTTTAATTTCTGCATCAATCTTCTTTGCTGTATCTTCACTGTAGGGTTTGCTAAATGTTTGTTCACCAGTAGAGTCATAATATGTAACGTTCCCAATTGTTTTGTTAAATCCATAAATTAATACCATTGCTTTAGCTTGTTTAGAAACCTTCTCTAAGTCACTTAAGGCACCTGTCGATATTTTATTATATATGATTTCTTCTGCAGCCCTCCCGCCAAGTGTTGCACACATTTCATCTAGTATTTGTTCTGTTCTAGTTATTTGTCTTTCCTCTGGTAAGTACCATGCAGCACCTAAGGATTTTCCTCTTGGTACTATTGTTACTTTTACTAACGGAGCTGCATGTTTTAGCATCCAACTAACAATAGCATGTCCTGATTCATGATATGCAATAATTTCCCTCTCCTCTAATGTCATTAATTTATTTTTTCTTTCTACCCCGCCTACAATTCTATCAACAGCATCAAGAAAATCTTCTTTGGATATTTGCTTTTTATTTTTTCGTGCTGCAATTAATGCAGATTCATTACATAAATTGGCAATATCAGCGCCACTAAATCCTGGAGTTTGTTTTGCAAGAAAATCTAAATCTAAATTTTTGGTGATTTTCAAGTTTTTAGTGTGTACTTTGAAAATCTCCTTTCTTTCAGATATTTCTGGTAGGTCAACATATATTTGACGGTCAAATCTACCAGCACGAACAAGAGCTTTGTCAAGTACATCAGCCCTATTTGTTGCTGCAATTACGATGACATGATGGTTTGTGCCAAAACCATCCATTTCTGTTAAAAGTTGATTTAATGTATTTTCTCTTTCATCATTGGCGCCAGTGATTTGATTTTTTCCTCTGCTTCTTCCAATGGCATCAATTTCATCAATAAATACAATAGAAGGTGATTTACTTTTTGCAGTTTTAAATAGATCTCTTACTCTAGATGCACCGACTCCAACAAACATTTCTACGAAATCAGATCCGCTGAGGGAGAAAAATGGAACCTTTGCTTCTCCTGCAACTGCTTTTGCTAGTAGTGTTTTTCCTGTTCCTGGAGGGCCAACTAATAGGACTCCTTTAGGTATTTTGCCTCCTAATGACGTGTATTTTTTTGGGTTTTTTAAAAAATCAACTACTTCTTTTACTTCTTCTTTTGCACCTTCAAGACCAGCTACATCATTGAAGTTGGTTTTTTCATTTGTATCTTTGTCAAATAATTCAGCTTTTGATTTACCAATGTTAAAAATTGTTCCACCTGTAGAACCTCCTCCACTCATTCTTCTCATAATATATATCCAAATTCCTAGCATGATAATTAAAGGAATTATCCAGCCAATGATATCTCCAAAAATATCTTTTCGAGTATCAACGTCTGGTACGATTTGTTCATTCACAGCAATTTGATTATTTTCTTTGTAAAAATCTTTTAAGTCATCTTCAAATTGTTCACCACTAGTGATATTAAAAAAATAATGAGGTCCATTATTTATTCTGCTTGGATTTTTTATGATTTCCTGGTGTTTGCCTTGATCTAGTTTGTTTTGTTTGATAAATACTTCAACAAATTCATTATTGACAATTGTAACTTTTTCAACTTCACCCTCAATTAAAAACTCTGTTAGAAATTTTTGTTTATTAATTTTTTTTAGAGGAGCAGATATTGTATTAAATAATTGTAATACAATAAATAATAATGCTATAGCTGCATAAATCCAATAGAAATTGAAATTTTGAACGCTTTTCTTTTTTTTACTCACTTTAATTTATTTTTTGAATTAGACCATCTGCCCATAATTCTTCTAATTGGTATTTTTTTCTTGTTTCTTTTTGAAATATATGAATTATTATATCAAAATAATCTAAAATTCTCCAATTAGATTCTCTTCCTTCTTGTCTCCATATTTTTAGATTCAATTTCTTTAGTAATAACTTTTCAATATTGTTTGCTATTGCATTAATTTTTGTAATTGAGTTTGCACTACATATAATAAAATAAGAACAAGGCGCATTATTAATTTCATCTAGACTGATAATAGTGACATCTTCTCCTTTTATTTCTTTGATTCCCTCAACTATCAAAGTTATGTTTTTATTTTTTTGTATTATCTTAATTGTTAATTTATTTTAGTTGTAAAATATTATTTTACTAAAATATATATTTTCCTTTTATTATGTTTAAAAAATATGCATACATGTTTTGATCATATTAGTTATTTTGAAAGTTTAGATTCTTCTAATGATTATTTAATTGAATTATATAAAAGCTCTTCTGTACTTAGCCCTTTGACTATCTATGTTGATCATCAGATAAAAGGCCGTGGAAATATGAGTAAAACATGGTTTTCAGGAAAATTTGGTTTAACCTTTAGTTTTTCAATCAATATTCTAAACCAACAGTTTGCCTTTGATTATAACATGATAACTACTATTGCAATAATTAAATTATTACATAATTTAGATATTCAAGCATACATTAAGTATCCCAATGACATAGTAGTCAGTGGTAGAAAAATAGCGGGTGTATTGACAGAAGTTATTAATGTTGAATCCAAGAAATATGCAATTATAGGCGTTGGATTAAATGTAAATAATAAATTATTTCCTAATTCAATTCAAAATGCTACATCTCTTCATCAGTTATTGTTGCAAACTAGCAATAAGCATGACATATTTAAGTCTTTAATATTTAATATAAAGAATTTAATGATTAGTTATTGTAATCAGGAATTTGACTTAACTAAGTTGTTTTTGTCACATCTTAAAGCAAGTCACACTTATGTAAGTGCTTTCTTAAAGGGTAAAAAGGGGTTTTTTAAGATTTTACATTTGACTAGACAGGGGATATTAACAATTGAGGAGAGTGGTGCTAAATGTAAATATACTGTATCGTCAAATGATATAAGTTTTGTCTTGTCTTAATTGAAATTTTTTTGCCAATTATTAAGAACATGGCTTTCCTTTTCTGTAATTAATTTTTGTTGTTTCGCTACATTTATTAAAGTAGGATAGTTACATAATGAATAATAAGGAATTGTAAGATTTTGAATATCAAAAAAGTCATATGTGAAAATTGACAATAAGCCTTGAACATGAGATTTGTTCTCTTCAATTGTTTGAATCGCATTTAAACTACTTTGGCCAGTGCTTATTAAATCCTCAATCACGATTACATTACTATTGAGCTTTAAATCACCTTCAATTTGATTTTGTCTCCCATGTGATTTAGCTTGCCCTCTTACATAAATAAAAGGAAGGTTCAGTTTGTCAGCAATCATCATACCGTGTGGAATTGCTCCAGTAGCTACCCCTGCGATATAGTCAACTGAGTCAAATTTTTCTTTTATTATGTCACAAAATAAGTTAATTACTATTGTTCTTTCTTTTACATGTGATAATAATATTCTATTATCACAATAAATGGGTGATTTTTTTCCTGATGACCAGGTAAAGAAATCAGAAGGTTGTAACTTTATTGCATTAATGTGTAATAATATGTCGGCAATTTGTTCGGATTTTATTTGATTCGTTATCATGGTGCAAATTTATAAAGTTTTTATTAAAAATTTCTTTATTCTGATTAGGGATTGTCCAAATAAAACTAGTCTTGAGGATTTTTCATTATTGTCATCTAGTTTTTTAGATTCAAAATTTTTTAAGAATCAAAATGACATAAAAAGAATATCTAGTATTGAACTGTTGATGGAGCATTTAAATTACAACTCTTATAGTCTCACACATAATGTATTTTTGAGTTCTAAAAATTCGCACATTAATTTTAATAATTTTAAGAAAAATTTCTCATTTATTATTTCAGCTGGAGGTGTTGTTTTAAATGAAAAGGATGAAATTTTAATGATTTACAAAAATAATATTTGGGACTTACCTAAAGGCAAAAAGGATAATTTTGAATCTGATGTAATAGCAGCTATTAGAGAGGTGCAAGAAGAGACTAATGTAAGGATTCATGATGTTAAAGATGTTTCATTTAGTACCTATCATATTTATTCTTGTGCTAATAAACTCTATAAAAAAAATATGATTTTAAAGGAAACTAGATGGTTTTTGATGTATGCTTCCTCACAAGAAAAACTAATACCTCAATTTGAAGAGTCTATACAAAATGTTGCTTGGTTTAGTAGGAGTCAATTGAAAGGCTTAAATATTTATAGTTCTTTAAAATCAGTTTTTAATCATTTTTTGAATTAAATTGTGTTTTCAATTGATTTAATTGTGCTTTCGTGTAAAAATGGTGCTAAGTTTCCTTTGTTATTAATAATGTCTTTTACTAAACTAGATGAAATCATTATATGTTCTTGATTAGTTAGGAAAAATACAGTTTCAATGGAATCATGTAACTTTTTATTCGTTAATGCAATATCTTTTTCATAATCAAAATCTGAATCATTGCGGAGTCCTCTAATGATGAATTTAATTTTTTGTTCATAACAAAAATTAACTGTTAAACCTTGATACTCTTGGATTATTATTTTTTTTTCTTTTTGAAAGATGGATGAAATAAATTCTTTTCTTTTTTTTAATGAGAATTTATATTTTTTATCATGATTAATTCCTATAGCTATAATAACATTATCAAATAATTTTAATGATCTAATTATAATGTCAATATGTCCTAATGTGATTGGGTCAAAACTACCCGGAAAAACAGCTGTTTTCATAATAAAATTATATATTTTTAAAAAAACTAAAATTCACACTGCCATATTTTTTTGTGTCAAATATATTCGTGTGATTTGCAAATTTAACAAATTTAGAGTGTTCAATAATTAGCGTGCCATTTTCTTTGACACGTTTTTTTTTAAAAATAAGTTCTATTAACTTTTCGTATTGTTTATCGTTGTAACTATAAGGGGGGTCAGCAAATATTACGTCATATTCTTTTTTATTTCTTCCTATGTATTGCATTGAATTAGAAAAGACTATATCTAGCTGACCAATTTTAAGGGATAATTTTATTTTTCTGATAAAATCAATACATTTTTTATTATTATCAACCGCGGTTATATTCGTTACTCCCCTTGAACAGAATTCGTAACTTATATTGCCAGTACCGGCAAATAAATCTAATACAGATATGTTATTAAATTCATCATACATATTATTTAATAAATTAAATAAACTCTCTTTTGCAAAATCAGTTGTTGGTCTGGTTTGAAGATTGTTGAATTTAATTTTTCTATTTTTATATATCCCTGAAATTATTCGCATATTATTTGACTAAAAATGTGATGATTTTGATATTCTTGAAAATCTAGTAATTGTTGGCTATATAAAAAATTATCAGGTTTATTGAGGAAAATAATATTTTGTATATAATCATTCATTAGATCAAAATATGAATGTTTTTTGACTAGGTTGCTAATAATATTGACACTGGTTTTTTGTTGATCAATATTTAACACATGTAAACAATTGCTAAAAAAATACAAAAAGTCATTTTGACACTCAAATAAGAATTGATTGTGAAAAATAAATTGCTTATCCTGTAGGTATACAATATTGAACCTGTCTTTTTCAAGATATATAAATACTTCATTTTTATTTTTTTTACCTCTGTAAATAGAATAGTCTACTAATACTGATGGAAATGATTTTATATTTATTGTTTTAAATTTTTTTTTCAAAAATTTTTCTATTTTTTGATCTATTGATGAAATTGCATAACAATTTGTAAATTTTTGTTTTGTGATGAGATAATTCTCAAAAGATTTATTTAGGTTAATGTAATTGCTGATATTTTTTTCATCATATAATTGTTCAGGAACAAATATAGATTGTGTTTGGTTTATTGCGACTAATGTATTTGAGTATTGATGGCTAATTGTATTTGCAGGTAATAATTGATCAATTAGAGATATTAGTTTTTGTGAATCGTTTTTAAGAGAATGCCTTTCTATACTTTCAAAACATTTTTTAGATAGATTGAAAGTTGAACATGTAAGTGAAAAATTATCAATGTAAAGTATAAACTTTATATGATGATCTTTATTTATTTGACTATTGCCAGTTACCATTTAAATGCGCTTCAAACATAGATCCTATAACTAATGGGTCATTTGGATCATAGGGTTTAGGGTCTTTTGCTTCAAAAACAGGAACAGTTATTTTAGATTTATTGATTGTTCCAGCTGATAATTCAAATGTTACGCCATTGCCAAATGGAACATAAGCAAGTGAATCAATTGCATAATTATCAGAAAATAAAGAGTCGAGTATATTAACTTTGCCTAATGTGTCAATTAGTAAAGTGTCTTTAAATTGATATTCTCTATAAGTATTATTGTAATATTCAATTAATGTATCAGTTTTTTCAACAATGATAAATGAATCCATTTTTACAAATGGAATAAGTTTGTCAAAATCATTAGTGAAAAAGCCATTTTTTTCTTTAAAAGCTAATTCTGCACTTCTAATATCCATTAATTTTTGTTTGATAAAATTATATCTATAATTTTTTTCTTTTTCAAATTTTATCGGATCTAAGATTATTTTAGTTAGAAAACCGCCTAAACAAATAATTAATAAGGGGAGTAGTATCTGAAGAGGTTTTTTATAATTATTATGTAATTTGACAGATGAATTGGCAGACATTGCTAGTAATGCAATAAGTAAAACAATAATAATAATAATAATAATCATGTTATATAAATTTTATTCTTTCAAATCTACAATTTTTTGATAATTCATACACTCTTTAATCATTAAAATATCAAAATCTTTTCATTAGTGAGCATTGTAATTTTTAACATTTAAAATTTTGTTTTAAATTCGCTCAATTAAAATTTAAATTTTTTTTAAAATGGGTAAAGGAAAAATCAAAGTTCAAGCGGAAAATATTTTTCCGATTATAAAAAAATTCTTATACACAGATCAAGAAATTTTTTTAAGAGAGTTAGTTAGTAATGCGGTTGATGCTACTACTAAATTGAAAAAATTATCTTCTCTTGGGAAATTTAAAGGGGACTTAGGAGAATTACAAATTGAAGTGGTTGTCAACAAAAATGATAAAACAATTTCTATTATTGATCGTGGTATTGGTATGAGTACTGATGAAGTGAAACAATATATTAATCAGGTTGCATTTTCAGGTGCTGAAGACTTTTTAAAAAAATATGATGATAAAAATGATAAATCAGGAATTATAGGCCATTTTGGTTTAGGATTCTATTCGGCTTTTATGGTTGCTGACAAAGTTCAGATTAAAACAAAATCCCATATTTCTAAAGAAAAAGCTTGTTTTTGGGAATGTGATGGTAGCCCAGAATACACATTAAAAGAAATTGATAAAAATGACCGTGGTACTGAAATAATATTACATATATCTGATGATGCTAAGGATTATTTAGAAGATTCAAAAATATCCAATTTATTAACTAAATACTGTAAATTTTTACCTGTTGAAATCAAATTTGGTACAAAAACTACAAAAGAAAAAAATGATAAGGGTGATGATGTAGATGTTGTAGAAGATAATATTATTAATAATCCAAATCCAGCGTGGACTAAATCTCCAAAATCATTAAAGTCATCTGATTACAAGAGTTTTTATAAAGAGCTATATCCTTATAATTTCGATGATCCATTGTTTAACATACATCTAAATGTAGATTTTCCATTTGAATTAACTGGCATATTGTATTTTCCTAAAATCAATCCCGGTATGGATTTAAATAGGCAAAAAATTCAATTATACTGTAACCAAGTTTTTGTGACTGATTCATTAGAAGGTGTAGTTCCAGATTTTTTAGCTTTATTACAAGGAGTAATTGATTCACCTGATATCCCCTTAAATGTTTCTAGATCTGCACTCCAAACTGATTCTAATGTTAGAAAGATATCATCTCACATAAGTAAAAAGGTTTCAGATCGATTAAGTACTATGTTTAAAAAAGATAGACCGGATTTTGAGTTGAAGTGGAAGGACATGCAAATTATTGTTGAGTATGGAATGTTGTCTGATGAAAAATTTTATGATAGATCACAAGACTTTGCTCTCTACAGAACAGTTGATGATAAATTTCACACAATTAATGAATTTATTGATTTAATAAAGGATACTCAAAAAGACAAGGATGGAAAAACCATTTGTTTATATACTAATAATTTAGATGCTCAACATATTTATGTATCAAAAGCAACTGATAAAAACTATAATGTGTTAGTTCTAGATAGTCCAATTGTTGCTCATTTAATTCAAAAGCTTGAAACTAAATTAGATAAGGTTTCATTTGTCCGTGTCGATAGTGATAGTATTGATAACCTAATTAAAAAAGATGAAAAAATAGAATCAATACTCTCCGATTCAGATCAGAAAAAATTACAAAAGTCAATCGAAAAGTTACTTCCTGCTGAAGGTTTTTCTGTTTCATTTGATGCTTTAAGTCCCTCTTCGCCTCCCATAGTTATTACTCAGTCAGAATTTATGAGAAGAATGAAGGAAATGAGTATGACTGGTGGAGGACCCATGATGGGAATGGGTAATATGCCAGATTCTTATAATTTAATAGTAAATTCTAATCATAAATTAATTAATAAAATTACTTCACTTAAGGGAAAATCAAAAACAACATTGATTAAACAAATAATTGATTTAGGATTACTTGCAAATAACTTGTTGAAAGGCGAGGGGTTAACAAATTATATTAATAATTCATTTAAAAATTTATAATATCTTTTAGTAAATAGGTCCTGATCCAATTAATTCATTTTTGTGGTACCATGCAGCAAATTGACCTTTGCTAATACCTCTTTGTTCTTTTTGAAAAAAGATATATAAATAGTCATTTTTAAGAACTAGTTCTGCTTTTTGTAATTCTTGTCGATGCCTTATTCTAACTAGGTATTTTTTTTTTGAGTTGTTTTGCATTTTGTTTTTATTTGCAAGCCAGTGAATTTCAGTTAGTTTTATTTTTAAATTTTTTCTAAAGAGACCAGGGTGGTTTTTACCCATCCCAACAAATATGATATTTTCTTTCACATTAGTACTAAGAACAAATAGTGGCTTTTTTCTTCCACCAATTTCTAATCCTTTTCGTTGACCGATTGTATAAAAATGGCATCCATCATGTTCACCTATTTTGGTTCCACAACTCCTTTGGTATAGATATTCAGAGCCTATTAATGGTTCATTTAAATATATTTCAGAGTTTTGATAAACTTCTATAATATCACCTTTTTTCTTTTTTATTTGCTGTTGCAAAAAAACAGGTAGTTTAATTTTACCCACAAAACATAGGCCTTGAGAATCTTTTTTTTCGGCTGTAATTAAATTATTTTTTTTTGCAATCTCTCTTACTTCTTTTTTGTTCAAATGTCCAATTGGAAATAAGATTTTGTGTAATTGATTTTGATTCACTTGACATAAGAAATAGCTTTGGTCTTTGTGAAGGTCTTTTCCTCTTAATAATTTATAATTTTCACCATCATATTCTTTTTGGCAATAATGGCCTGTAGCAATATAATCTGCTTTTAAATTAATTGCATAATTGAGGAAAACATCAAATTTTATTTCTTTGTTGCAGAGAATGTCTGGATTTGGTGTTTTACCATTTTTATATTGACTAATCATATAATCTACAATACGTTCTTTATATTGAGTACTTAGGTCTATAATTTGAAATGGGATATCTAATTGGTGTGCAATTTGAAGTGCATCATTACTATCTTCTATCCAGGGACATTCATTATTTATAGTCAGCGAATTATCGTGCCAATTACGCATATATAATGCAATCAATTCATAGCCCTTTTTTTTTAATAAAAAAGCTGCTACACTTGAGTCTACTCCGCCCGACAGTGCAATTACAATTCTTTTTTTATTTGTCATTTGATTACTGATCTGTAACTAAATTATATATAATTTTAATTTATTCAAGTTTTCTATTGACAATAATAATAATTAAATTTGTCTTTCAATTATAATAATCCTCTAATGAAAAAGGTATCGTTTTTTTTAATTTTTTTACTTATTCTTTCTTGTAAAGAGACTGAGTTTTCTGCCGGTACAGAGAATCGTTTAACTGCTACGATTGACATGTCTCCTGAAACTAATTATAATAATGTTGATTTTACGTCGGATGATGATTTAGGTGGTGTTTGTGATGATCATGACTTGGTGTTTATTGATAAGCACGATGATGGGTCTCTTAATAATCAACATTATACAATTAGAATTGAGGCCAAAGATTATTTTAAATCAGAAAATAATTGCACACAAAATACTTGGTATAGTACAGAACAAGAATATGTAAGACATCAATTAATTATTAATGCATATGCAGAAGAAATAAGTAGCTATATGTATTTAAATAGTAGTAGGTACATTAATCACCCTAATATGTCTACGAGTGGTATTACAGCTTATTATAAATTAGAAACTAGCCTTGATAGTTTAGATAATGATGGTTTAGGTATCGAATATTTTGGTAATGATGTAGAAATAGAAATTGTTGATTTAGATTTAGAAACAGGAGTTATGTCTGGTACATTAAATGCTACACTGTTCCGTGCTACCCCTGTTGTGGATCCTAGTGCTTATTTAGGAGTTGAGAATATTCCTAATTTAGATTTATATAATCCTTTGTTAAATGATTTTATAAGTGATAGTGATGGCGATGGGTATTCTGATTATTATTTAACAGACTCTATTAGAATCGAAAATTGTGTCTTTCAAAGGATAACAATTATCAATAATGTGCCTTAATCATCTTTGTGAAAGACTTTAATTATTCCATTAGAGTCAAAGTCAGATCTCATATTAAATTCTTTTTTAATACCGTTATCATATTCTAGTTGAACAGCTGCAGTATTTGGAGGCTCTTCTCCTAAATTTACTGCATGGAAAATGATTTCATTTTCTTGATTTTTCTTTAATGGTAGTAGAAGGGTCTTTTTATCCTTAGAAAGTAGATGGTTTTTTAAAATCCATTTGCCATTAAAATTAATTGATAAGGTGTCTCCATCTACTCTTTCATCGTCCCAAATATTAATCATTAAGTAGCTTGAAGAAACTTCGATAATCTTCTCGTCTTGAATTTTTCTTTCTTGAATTATCAAGGGAGTAAATTTCACCTCTTTTAATTTCATAAGTCTATGACGTTGATTGATGTCAGCACTTACAAGAAATTTTTGATCTAGGCTGGACATAAATGTGTTGACTACAATCATGTTTTCACTGTATTTTTTTTCAAGTTTGATTTCTTTTAAATTTATTACAAGAGGTCTGTCGTTGTAATACCCTGATAAAATTATTTCAGAAAAATCATTCATTAATAATTGGTTATATGCATTTCGAGCTCTTATTTCAGTAAGTACTTTATTAGTTTTTAAATCCCAGTAACTGATCATGCCATTTTGACTCCATGATATTAATGTGTCACCAGAGAATTGATCAATTTTAAGAAATTGACTGCTATAAGGATTTTTGATTTCACTTAATATTTCACCGGATTTAATAGAGATAGTTTTAATAGATGTATGATCACATGTTATGATATTTTGTTGATTACTTGATAACATAGCATCATAAATATGGTTATTTATATTAGCAATTTTTTCATAATTATTTTTATTGATGTGTTTTAAGATGATTTGTCCATTTTTTGTGCATACGAAGTATTGATTCCCTTTATCATTAAATAATGCTTTAGTAGGTATATCTTCTATTTTTAATGAATCTAATTGTCGATTTGAGTATAGTGACCATAATTTTATAGTTGAGTCCTCTGAGCAGGTTAAAAAATTATTTTTTTTGTTATGAAATGAAATACTAGTAATTATATTGTCATGCGATTGAATTGTTTTAATTAGTTTTTGTTTTTTTAAATCCCATAAATTTAGATTTCCACTATAGTCTCCACTCATGATTAATTGAGAATTGGGTGTAAATGAAATAATTTCAGATTTATTAGTGTAGCCAATGAATGATTCAATTAACTCTATTTTTTGTCCTTTTGAGTAAAGGGAAATGAATAATAACAGAATAATGTATTTTTTCATACTTGTCCAAAAATATATAATTATTTTATGATTAATGTAATAATCTTAATTTAAGATGTTAAAAATTAATACTTTGGTATAATATTTGTATTGATACCTGTAATTAATTTTATTATTTATAATGATTAACAAGTTGTTACTTCTTATTTACTGTTTTTTGTTTGTTATGCCTTTACAAGCTCAGTTAGATGTTAATAATTTTGATACAAATTCTTCTCAAATTCTAGAAGATTTTATTATTTCTGAATTACTGGGTTGTGATGTTCAAATTACAAACGTAGAATACACCGGCAACATTGATGCAATAGGGAGTTTTACTTATACTGAGAATTCGTCACTTTTATGTGAAGGTGATTTTGGTTTAGATAGGGGACTTTTAATGACTACTGGTGGTATTGACCATGCCGTAGGTCCAAATAATAATGGAGATGATGGAGAAGAGTGGAGTCTACAATATAATGATAGTTTTATACAAAATTATTTATTTAATTATGCAGACATTGACACATCTGTAGATTTATATGATGCAAGTGTATTAGAGTTTGATATCACATCCTCTGATGATACATCCCTGGCATTTGATTTAATTTTTGGTTCAGAAGAATATGTGGAGTGGATGAGTCCATTTTACGCAGATGCATTTTGTTTTTTTGTATCTGAAATTGACAATGATATTGATCCTAATTTTAATACAGTTCCACAAAATATTATGGAAACGGGTGATGTTCTTAATGTTAGTCCTAATGATTGTAATTCTCCTATAGAAAATAAGCCAATATCCGTTTGGACGATTAGACCATATTCACAGGTTTTCAATCTTCCAGGATTGAATGAATGTTTGTATCTTGATAATGAGAATGGTCAATTTTGTGATGCAATTGGATATGATGGTTATACAATTCCTATGTTATTTGGTTTAGAACTTTTAGCTAATGCAAAATATCATATTAAAATGATTATTGTTGATGGAGCAGGCCCTGCTTTAGATTCTGGTGTTTTTATCAAAAAGTCTAGTTCTGATGATATTTTAGATATTGATTTTTCTTGGGATAATCCAGAATATAATGAGGAAGGTGCGACTGTCTCATTTAATAATATTTTAGCCACAAATTTAAATGTTACTTATTTTTGGGACTTTAACAATGATGGAATTATAGATTCTAATGATGCTAATCCTACTTATACTTTTAATGAGTCGGGTAGTTATATGGTTACCTTAGAGATTTTAAATGATTGTTTAGGTATTTATGATTCAGTATCATATCCAATTCTCATTGAGCAAGTTAGTTTAAATGAGAACTTTAATAGAGTTACTATTTATCCAAATCCAACAATTGATTATCTAAATATTGAATTTGTAGATTGGACACTTTCATGCTCGTTAGATATAATTGATATGTCAGGTCGCAATATGCTTTCAAAAAAAATCAATATTAATAATTCACAGATAAAGTTAGAATTAGAAAAAGGTGTTTATTATGTTAAAATATATGATGAGTCTGATTTAATTCACGTTGAGAAAATTATTATTTTTTAGTTTTATGGTCCTGAATAGATATAAAGTTATTATTTTTATTAGAATGATTATTCTTAAAATAAGAATTTCTTAACCTTAAATAAATTATTATGCATAAATCATTAATTATTATATTTGTTTTTTGTAGTATGATGTTATCATCTCAAAACAATTTTTTAACAAAAAAAATGACTACAGAAGAAACTAAAAGGATGAATAATTATTTGTCCAGCATTGTGATTGCTGCTGATGTAATCACTACACCACCAAATTTTAATGTTAGGACAATGGCAGAATGGGAAGAAATTCAAGCACTAACAATTGCCTGGGAAGGCTTTGAACCTATATTGACTGAGATTGTTAGAAATTCGGTTGATCAATGTAAAGTTCTTATTGCTTGTGATGATCCAAACGAAGTTGAGAATTACCTTGATTATTATGGTGTTAATACATCCAATGTAGAGTACTTAGATGTTAGTACTAATAGTATATGGATGAGAGATTATGGTCAAAATACTATATATAAGGACGATGTTGATTCAATTTATTTAGTTGATTGGGTTTACAATAGACCGAGACCCCAAGATGATACATTTCCTGAGTTTTTAGCAAATTATATGGAAATTGATGTATATCAAACATCGCAAGACCCCAATTTATTGATTCATACTGGTGGTAATTTTATGAGTGATGGTTTTGGCACTGCATTTTCTTCAAATCTAGTTTTAGATGAGAATGATATTAACGAAAATTCAATTGATCAAATCATGAACAACTTTATGGGTATAGATACATATATCAAAATGGAAACTCTACAATTTGATGGTATCCACCATATAGATATGCATATGAAACTTTTAGATGAAGAAACATTATTAGTAGCAGAGTATCCTGAAGGTATGTCTGATGGACCTCAAATAGAAGAAAACTTACAATATATTTTAGATAATTTCACAACCAAATGGGGTACACCATTTAAAGTCATTCGTATACCTAGTCCACCGAGTACGAGTGGTTACTATCCAGGTGAACAACCAAATTTAAATAATGCAGTAGATGGATACTATCGTACCTATACTAACTCAGTATTTGTTAACAAAACAGTTTTGGTTCCATTTTATAGAGAGGAGTATGATACCATTGCTCAAAGAATATATGAGGAGGCATTGCCAGGTTATAATATCGTAGGTATTGATTGTGATGATAGTGGAAATAATATTATTTCTCAAGGTGGTGCAATTCATTGTATTACTCATTCTGTGGGTGTAAATGATCCTTTATTAATTTCATATAAGAAGTTAGAAGATTATTGTCCTAGTCCAGTTCCATATGTAGGTCTTCAAGCTTTAGTAAAGCATAAATCAGGTATTAGTGAGGTTTTTTTTAATTATAGATTTGCTGGTGATGTTGAATTTACATCTATTGCTATGCAAAATCAAGGTGATGACATTTGGGATATTGTTATTACCTTTGATGAATTAACAGAAGTAGAATATTATGTTCATGCAATCGCGAATAATGGTAAACAGCAGTTTAAACCAATGACTGCGTTAAATGGTGGAGTAAATTCTTTTTCTTATAGTTTTGACGAATGTGAAGGTGATGAATGTATTCCATCACTTATACCAGGTTGTTCTTTTGTAAGTGTATGGGATCCTGTGTGTGGCTGTGATGGAACTACATACAGTAATTCATCAGAAGCTAATTGTTATAATATTTTTGATTGGACTGAAGGACCGTGTGAATCTAGTATTGGTTTAGATAGTTATCTTGACAACCATGATAAAAATATTATAAATATTTTTGATGTTTCAGGTAGAATGATTAATCAGAAAAAGGAAGATAAAATTGTCATTATTTTATATGATGATGGTACTGTTGAAAAAAAATATATTAATTAAAACTGTAGATTATGAAAAAGAGTTTCTGTTTTTTTTGGTTAATATTTTTGTATAGTTTTTCCTTTGGTCAAACAAATTTATTTATAAAGACAGATCTAGAAGTCCCCTTGATTACACAACATGAAAATTTTCAAATCCCATTAATTATTAATAATAATTTTTTTCAAACAGTTAAAGAAAATAAATTGTGTGACTTTGTAGTGAGTATTCCATTTTTTGATCAATCGGAACTTATGTTAAATTTAGAATCATACAATGCTTTTACTAATGATTTTCAGTTACTTAGGAGTACTCAGTCCGGAATAGTTTATGATAATTATCAACCAGACATTCAGTCATATAGAATAATAGGTGATGATATATCCGGTTCTCTTTCATTTATGAAAAACGTTTTAGTTGGTGTAATTAAATTTAATAATAACGTATATGAGATTATTCATATTGAAAATGATTTATATATACTTTATGACGTAAATAAAAGTACTGTTGATTCAAATTTTACGTGTCAAACAGATACTGAGGATGTAAATTTTCAATTTGATAATCAACCTCAATCTATGGGAGGTGGAATGGAATGTGTTGAAATGGGGATTGAGATTGATTTTTATACATATAATGAATTTGGTCAAAATTGTTATGATGCAGTTGAATGGTCTTTAGCGTTGTTGGCAGGTGTTAGTGAAGTATATATGTCAGAATTACAAGATGAAAATGGTGTATCAATGGTTTTTCTGCAAGCAAGATATATTAATGTTTGGGAGATAGTTGATAATTATGAGCCTCTTAATGATTGTGGTGATATGCTTGATGAAATGCCTAATTATTGGACAGTTCCCCCCTTTAATGAGTTTTATGCTCAAACAGACCTAGTACATTTATTTAGCAGAAAAAATGCAAATGGGGGTATTGCTTGGGTAAGTGCCTTATGTCAAGGATCATTTAGTGGTGCTAATGGATTTGGAGTTACTTCTGGTCTCAATACAAACTTGACATATAGTTATCCTAGTAATACACCTTACAGTTATAATTTATCTTATTTAGGTCATGAAATTGGACACAATTTTGGTTCATCACATACCCATAATTGTAATTGGAATGCAGATGTGTCACTGAATTTTCCTGGTGGTGCAATTGATGGTTGTGCAGACGTTGAAGGTAACTGTAATTCTCCATTAAACCCTCCCAATGAAGTTTGGCAACAATCTGTAGGGACAATTATGAGTTATTGTGATTTCAATATAGGAATTTCTTTAGAATTCCATCCTATTGTTGAGAGTCAAGCTCTTATTCCTGGTATTTTAAATGCTAATTGTTTTACTAGTGGTTGTGATCCTTTAGAAACTAGTTGTGAGAGTTCAGTTTATGGTTGCACCGATGAAATTGCCGAAAATTTCAATCCACAAGCTAATATAGATGATAGTTCTTGTGAATATATTTTTGGTTGTACAAGTTTAAATGCTGATAATTTTAATCCAAATGCAACTCAAGATGATGGCTCTTGCATTTGTTCCGGTGAAATTGATTTATTTCTTGAAACAGATTATTATAGTAATGAAATTAATTGGGAATTATTAAATGGTGAGGATCAGGTTCTTTACGGTGGAGGTGATTATACTCAAGGAGGTGAAATTATATCAGAAACCTACTGTTTAGCAGAAGGTTGTTATGATTTTAATATTTATGATTCTTGGGGTGATGGTATTAGTTCTGATACAAATGCAGGGGACTTCGAGCCAAATTTCTACATCTTTTTTGATAATAATTATTTAGTTCAAATGACTGACCTAGATTTTGGTTCAGAGTCTTTAAATGAATTTTGTTTAGTTATTTGTAATGCTGATTTAGATAATGATGGAGTTTGTGATGAAGATGAAATTTTTGGATGTACGGATAATCTATATTTGGAGTTTAATATTAATGCTACTGAAGATGATGGTTCATGTTTAACTTTAATTATTGAAGGTTGTACAGATGTTAATGCTTGTAATTATGACGAAAATGCAAATATTGATAATGATAATTGTGAATACCCTTCTGAAGGTTTGGATTGCAACAATAATTGTTTAAGCGATATTAATAATGATAATATTTGTGACATATTTGGTTGTCTAAATAGCGACGCATGTAATTATAATTCTCTAGCAAATATAGAAGATGACAGCTGTGAATTTTCAGAATTAAATTATGATTGCAATGGAAATTGTATTGTTGAAACTGATTGTAATGGCAATTGTGGGGGTAATGCTGAATTAGATGATTGCGGAATTTGTAATGGTGATAATACTGTTTGTTTAGGTTGTATAGATATATTTGCTTGTAATTATGATTTAGAAGCTATAATTAATGACGATAGTTGTGAATATCCAATTACAAATTTTGATTGTGAAGGCAACTGTATTTTGGCTATTGATTGTTTCGGTGTTTGTGGTGGGATTAGTCTTTTAGATGAATGTGGTGAGTGTGGAGGAAGTGGGCCATTAGAATTCTATGATTGTGATGGCGTGTGTATTTCGGATATTGATAATGATGGAATTTGTGATCAAATTGATAATTGTTTTGAAGATTACAACCCAAATCAAATAGATATTGATAATGACGGATATGGTGATGAGTGTTCTTGTCAAAATGTTAATATTATTGGTGAATCTAATGCAGAATCTGTTGGATATGAAGTTTACACATTATCTAATAGTATTGATAATATGATTGCTTGGGAAGTTATTGGGGGTGATATAGTTTGGAATTCTGCTACTGAAACAAGTATTGGAGTACAATGGTTAGAAATTGGACAAGGTTCAATTATTATAACACAATTTTATGGAATAAATGAAACATGTGAAGTGACATTAGACATCAATGTCTTACCTTCTTCTACTAATTTATTAGAAAACTCTTATTCTGAAAAAAAACTCATTTTAATCACAGATCTTTTGGGACGTTCTATAAATACGAGTGACGAAAAAAAATATATTATCAGAGTATATGACGATGGTAGTGTGGAAAAAATATATAAATTCAATTACTAAAATTTAAAATACTATTTTATGAAAAACATTTTAATTATAACATTTTTATCTCTTGGCTTTATTAATGCTCAAGTACAGGTTGGTTCTACAGTTTTACAAGAGCGTGAAGTTGTTAATGGTCTTGATGTTCCTTGGGAAATTAAATGGGGTCCTGATTCAGGCAACGGAGAAAATTTCTTGTGGGTGACAGAAAGAAATGGAATTGTAAGCAGAATTAATGTTGACACTGGAGAAAAGCATATTATTTTAGATATTCAGGATGTTATTTATGATTCAAATGAAGCCGGACTTTTAGGAATGGAAATTCATCCAGAATTTAATAATGGATATCCCTATGTTTTTTTAGCATATACATATGTTTCACAAGGAGCACGTGAGAAGATTGTTTGTTACGAATATGATGTTAATATCGATCAATTAATTAATGAGATTGTTTTGGTTGATGGGATTGATGGAAATAGTACTCATGTTGGATGTAGAATGTTAGCTATGGATGACTTAACTATGCTTATAACGACAGGTGATGCTCAAGAATGGATGTTGTCAGAGGATGTAAATGAATTAACAGGTAAAACATTAAGAATGAGTATTGATATCGGAGGCGGTACTTTGGGTGATGCTCCTGAAGATAATCCAATTCCAGGAAGTTTAGTTTGGAGTTGGGGACATAGAAATGCCCAAGGCTTAACTATGGGGCCTAATGGAATTATTTATAGTTCTGAACATGGGCCTAGTAATGATGATGAGCTTAATGTTCTTATTTCCGGACAAAATTTTGGTTGGCCTAATGTTCAGGGTTATTGTGATGATTTATGGGTTGATTATGGTTATGCCGAAAGTCTTAGTTCTTCTTATTCAGAAACAGACTATTGTAATGATAATAATATTATTGATGCTATATGGAGTAGTGGTTCAACAACTATTGCTCCCTCAGATATTACCTGGTATGATCATCCTTCTATACCCGAATTTGAAAATACCTTGCTAATGACCGTTTTAAAAAATAAAATGCTAGTTCGATTTGAAATGTCGGAAGATGGTCAAGAAATTACTTCTTATACAGAATTTTTTAATAATGAGTGGGGTAGATTAAGAGATATTTGCGTTAGTCCTGATGGAAAAATTTATCTTGCTACAAATGGATATTCTTGGCCTAGTCAAGGTCCTAATGAAATAATAGAATTATATAATGCAGATTATAATAATACAAATATTTTAGAATTTGATTCGGAATCTTTAATTAAGTATTCATTTGATTTATTTGGAAGAACAGTCAATGATGATGCAAAAGGTATTAGAATTGAATTTGATCAAAATGGAGTGTCTCAAAAATATTTAAAAATCAATTAATAGTTTATTTTAATTGTGGAGATGCAGGGAATCGAACCCTGGTCCAAACAAGAAATAAAATAAATTTCTACATGTTTAGTGTTATTTGATTTTCGTGTACATTCTGCTATAACACAACCAAAATGCACCTTATCCTGTAATTTTTACTTTAAAGTCCAGGTTACTTTAAGGCTAGTTCAACTTTATGATGTTCGTTTTTTAGGTGTTGAACATACCTAAAAAGGAACAAAAGCTATTTAATATATTATTAAGCAGCTAAAGCGTAATTATTTTCGCCATTTAAAAATTTTATATACTTTATTTCGAGCAAGTATATGAAATCTCGACATGCTTAGTATTTTATTGGACTTGCTGTCAAATCCGGTCATCCCCATTTATTCAAAGAACATAAAGTACAAATTTACACACAATACTTCATAATTTTATAATTTTGTATAGATAAAAAAATAAAATGAATATAGGAATTATTAAAGAAGGAAAGAATCCCCCCGATAAGAGAGTGCCTTTATCACCTGAGCAGTGTAAATATATTTCACATAAGTATTCATCTGTTTCTCTTTATGTTCAATCAAGTGAAATAAGATGTTTTTCTGATGAAGAGTATATTAAAAATGGAATTGAAATTGTTAGTGATTTATCATTTTGTGACATTATTTTAGGTGTTAAAGAGGTACCTATTGAAATGTTATTAGACAATAAAGTTTTTTTCTTTTTCTCCCACACAATTAAAAAACAACCATATAATCAGGAGCTGTTAAAGCAAATCATAGCAAAAAATATTCAGCTAATTGATTATGAAACACTAGTGTATAATAATCTTAAGCGAGTAATAGGATTTGGAAGATATGCGGGTATAGTTGGAGCTTATAATACTTTTTTAACTCATGGACGAAAAACAAAAAAATATACATTACCCTATGCACATACATTAGATAGTAAAATTCAATTAGATGCTCAGTTACTTAATGTTAAATTACCATCTAATTTTAAAATTTTATTAACGGGTGACGGTCGTGTCTCACAAGGTGTACAAGAAATTTTAGAAATTTTGAATATTAAAAAAGTCTCTAAAAATGATTTCATTAATATGGACTTCAATTGTCCAGTATATACTCAGTTGTTGCCATCTGACTATTATAAGAAAAAGGGTCAAATGGTATTTGAAAAGAGTAATTTTTATAAATATCCTGATAAATATAAATCCTGTCTTAATGATTTTGCTATTCATTCTAATATGTTAATTACAGGTCATTATCATGCACCTAACAATCCTTTTTTGTTATCTAAAAAAGAATTAGAAGAAAATAAAAAGCTTAGGATAATTGGAGATATTAGTTGTGATATTAGTGGTCCAATTGCTTCTACAATTCGTCCATCTACAATAAATCAACCTGTGTATGGATATAATAGTATTACAGGTCTGGAGGATGATATATATAATAATGATGTAATTGCTGTTATGGCTGTTGATAATTTACCATGTTCTTTGCCGAAAGATGCATCTATTGATTTCGGATCTGTCTTTGTGGAAAAGGTTCTGCCTGATTTACTTTCAAATGGAGAAATAATTTCACGAGGGACGATTGCAAAAGATGGTAATTTATCTGAAAGATTTAATTATTTATCAGATTACATAGTTTGATCTTTCATTAATTGTATTGTATGTTTTGGGTCTTTAGACTTAAAGATACTACTTCCTGCAACTAAAACATCTGCTCCATATTGAGTCAGCTTTTTTGAATTTTCATTGTTTACGCCTCCGTCTATTTCAATTAAAAAATTTGCCTTTTCAGATTGTTTAATATTTACTAGTTGACGAAGTTTTTTGTATGTTCCTTCAATGAATTTTTGCCCGCCAAATCCAGGATTGACACTCATTATACATATTAAATCTACTTCATGAATGATATTTGTTAAAAGGTTAACTGGTGTGTGAGGGTTGATAGCTACTCCAGCTTTCATGTTGTTAGATTTAATTTCTTGTATAGTCCTATGTAAATGATTACATGCTTCATAATGGACTGTCAAAATATTTGCTCCTGCCTTTTGAAAGTCATCTATGTATTTTTCAGGATTTATAATCATGAGGTGAACATCTAGCGGTTTTTGAGCATGTTTAGCAATAGATTTGATTATTGGCAGCCCAAATGATATATTAGGAACAAATACTCCATCCATTACATCAAGATGGAACCAATCAGCAGAACTTTGGTTTACCATCATTACATCTGATTTTAAATTTCCAAAATCAGAGGCAAGCATTGATGGTGCAATCAAATGATTCATAATCTTAGCCAAGATATGTTTTTAAAATTTTACTTCTAGATGTATGTTTTAATCTTCGTATTCCTTTTTCTTTTATTTGTCTAACACGTTCTCTAGTTAAATCAAATTTTTCTCCAATTTCTTCTAGTGTCATTGCGTGTTTACTTCCTAATCCAAAATAAAGTCTAATAACATCAGCCTCTCTGTCTGTAAGAGTAGTTAGTGATCTTTCAATTTCTGTGCGTAATGAATCATTAATCAGACTGTCATCTGGATTTGGACTTTCTCCGCTCATTATTACGTCATATAAGTTACTATCCTCTCCATCAACTAACGGTGCGTCCATAGAGATATGTCTACCTGAGTTTCTTTGTGATTCTCTAACATCATTAGCACTAATTTCTAAAACATTAGCAATTTCATCTGCGGAAGGTTCTCTCTCATATCTTTGTTCTAGTGATGCATATGTTTTATTTATTTTGTTAATAGACCCAATTTTATTTAATGGAAGTCTGACAATTCTTGATTGTTCTGCTAGTGCTTGTAAGATTGATTGTCTTATCCACCAAACAGCATATGAAATGAATTTAAAACCACGTGTTTCATCAAACCTTTTTGCTGCTTTAATTAGACCTAAATTACCTTCATTAATTAAGTCTGGTAGTGATAGTCCTTGATTTTGATATTGTTTAGCAACAGATACAACAAATCTTAAATTAGCTTTTGTTAGTTTTTCAAGGGCTATTTCATCACCCTCTTTTATTTTTTTTGCCAATGTAACTTCTTCATCAGCTGAAATTAAATCTACTTTACCAATTTCTTGTAAATATTTATCCAGTGATGCAGTTTCTCTGTTTGTTACCTGTTTTGTTATTTTTAATTGTCTCATATTTCAAAAAATTATTAAAGTAAGATTTATTCTGGCTTTTCTAATAATACTTTTCTCGATAATTTCATTTTTCCGTTTTTAGGATCGATACTGACCAATTTAACGTCTATCGCATCTCCTTCTTTTAACACCTCTTCAACTTTTTCAAGTCTTTTCCAGGCAATTTCAGATATATGTAATAGACCATCTGTACCCTTTTTAATTTCAACGAATGCGCCATATGGTTGAATAGACTTTACAATTCCTTTATACACAGTACCAACTTCAGGAATAAAACAAATTTCTTTAATTTTTTCTTGTGCATTTTTTATCCCTTCAGAATTAACTCCAAGTATTTCTACGATACCAACATTATCTTCCTCATTTATTGTGATTGTTGTCTCTGTAGTTTCTTGCATCTTTTGTATAACTTTTCCGCCAGGCCCAATTACACCTCCAATCATATCTTTTGGTATTGTCATTGTAACCATTTTTGGAGAATGTTCTTTAGGAGTTTCTCTACTAGTTGAAAGTGTTTTTAACATTTCTTCTAATATATGTAATCTTCCTGCTTTTGATTGATTAAGTGCTTCCTCTAAAATATTATATGGCAGACCTTTTACTTTCATGTCCATTTGACAGGCTGTGATTCCCTCAGTTGTACCCGTAACTTTAAAGTCCATGTCTCCTAAAAAATCTTCATCACCCAATATATCAGAAAGTATTGCATATTTTGAGTTATCCTCATTGGTAATAAGTCCCATCGCAATACCCGAAACCGGTCTAGTAATATTGACACCTGCATCCATTAAAGCCAATGTTCCAGCACAAACAGTTGCCATTGATGAAGATCCGTTAGACTCAAGTATTTCAGAGACGACTCTAATTGTATAAGGGTTTGAATCATTAATCATATCTTTTAATGCTCTTTGTGCTAAATTTCCATGGCCAATCTCTCTTCTACTGACATTGAATTTCATTCTTGCCTCTCCTGTAGAAAATGGTGGAAAATTATAATGTAAATAAAATTTTTCAGCACCTTGCCGGGTAACCGTATCAAGTCTGTTCTCGTCAAGCGATGTTCCTAATGTGACAGTTGTCAGTGATTGTGTCTCTCCTCTTGTAAAAACTGCTGACCCATGAGTTTTTGGTAAATAGTCCACTTCACACCAGATGGGTCTAATTTCATCAGTTTTTCTTCCATCTAACCTGTTGTGTGTATCAAGAATAAAATTTCTTATAGCATCTTTTTGAGTTGTGTAAAATTCTTTTGAAATATCTGAACTGTGTTCTTCAAGTTCTTCTTCAGAAAAATTTGACATTAATTTTTCTTTTAGTTGTTCAATTAAATTTGAACGTTCTTTTTTTGTGGTTTTTTTGCTAGCAATCCCATAGATTTCTTCATAACATAAGTCGCTTACTTTTTTAGCAATTGGAGTTGATTCTACTGTTTCGACTGCTCTTTTTTCATTTGTTCCCAAAAGATTAGAAAGTTCAAGTTGCGAATTACACTGAATTTTGATTGCTTCATGTCCAAATTTTATAGCTTCAATCATTTCATTTTCTGAAATCTCTTTCATTTCTCCTTCTACCATAACAACAGAGTCTACCGATGCTCCTATCATTAAGTCAATATCCGACTCTTCAAGTTGCTCAGGTGATGGGTTGGCAATAAAGTTTCCGTTAATTCTTCCAACACGTGTTTCAGATATAGGCCCTTCAAACGGGATATCCGATAATGTCAATGCAGTTGATGCAGCTAAACCTAATAAGGCATATGGGTCAACATTTTTATCATGAGACATAAGTTGAATCATGATTTGAGTTTCAAAGTGGTAATTTTTAGGAAACAATGGGCGTAGAACTCTATCTACCAATCTCATGCCTAAAATTTCTTGATCTGACGGTCTTGCTTCTCTTTTTAGAAATCCACCGGGAAATCTACCGTCAGCAGCAAATTTTTCTCTATAATCAACACTTAGCGGAAGAAAATCTACATCTTTTTCTTTTTTATCAGATACTACTGTTGCAAGTATCATTGTATCACCCATTCTAACTACACATGATCCATGTGCTTGTTTTGCTAATAAGCCTGTTTCGATAGTAATATCTCGATCATTATCTAGTGAGATAGTTACTTTTTTAAGTTCTGGTTTCATTAATTTTTCAGTATTTATTTATAAGTAGTATATAGCTGAATTATTTTCTTAATTTCAGCATTTTAACGATTGATCGATATCTTTCGATATCTTTTTTCTTTAAATATTCTAGCATTCGTCGTCTTTTTCCTACTAATAATACTAAAGATCTTTTAGTGTTGTTATCTTTTTTGTTGTCTTTTAAATAATCAGTTAGATGATTGATACGTTCAGTAAAAATGGCAATTTGACTCTCAGATTTGCCAGTGTCCTTTTCAGATGAACCATGTTTTTTAAAAATAGCTTGTTTCTTTTTAGAATCTAAATACATATTTATGTTTTCTTTTTTTGAAGTGCAAATATAGTATTTATTTTTCTTGAATAAATGGTTTTCATCAATAATATACTAGATTAATAAAGTTTGAGATTTTATTCTGTAATTCTTTTCGATGAACAATAAAGTCTAAAAATCCTTTTTCTAGTAAAAATTCAGACTTTTGAAAACCATCTGGGAGGTCTTTTCCAATTGTTTCTTTAATTACTCTTGGACCAGCAAAACCAATTAGTGCATTAGGTTCTGCAATATTAATGTCACCTAGCATGGAAAATGATGCAGTTGCTCCTCCAAAAGTAGGATCAGTAAGCAATGATATATAAGGAATTTTTTCTTGACTTAATAAACTTAAATGTCCTGATGTTTTAGCTAATTGCATGAGAGAGAAGGCAGCTTCCATCATTCTTGCTCCACCAGATTTAGAGATGATTAAAAGTGGCATTTTTTTCTTAATAGCTAATTGTATAAGACGACATATTTTTTCCCCAACAGCTGAACTAATAGAGCCTCCAATAAATTCAAAATTCATTGATGCAATTGCAATATTCTTACCCTCTATTTTTCCATATGCAGTACTGATTGCTTCTTTAAAGTTTGTTGTTTCGTATGCTTTATCTAACCTGTCAGTATAGCTTTTAGTATCTTTGAATGCAAGAGGGTCGAGAGCAGTTAGGTTTGTATTGATTTCTTTATATTTTTGATTATCAAAAAGTATTCCGAAATATTGATGGCTATTTATTCTCGAGTGATAATCACAATTAGTACATACCCAGTAATTCTTTTTATGCTCTTCTTTTGGAGTAAGTTTTTTACACTGGGGACATTTATACCATAGACCTTTTGGAATGTCCTTTTTATCTTTACTTTCTGTAAAAATTCCTTGATTTTTTCTTTTAAACCAACCCATATTATTTAATTAAATAATTGCCCTATTGAAGCAAGATGATTCATTTTAGCTCGTTTTAAAAGTGCTTTTTGCAGGCCTAAAACATCACCTTTTGAAAAGCAAAATAATGCATCTTGTTGTAAGGCTCTTCCGTAAGAAAATGTTAAATTCCAGTCTTTATTGGGGTACAGTTGATTTAGTAAATTTAATCTTTCTGCAGCTTTATCACTGTTTTGGCCTCCAGATAGAAAAGCAATACCAGGTACTTCTTTAGGAACATTTTTTTTAAGTGCATCAAATGTCATTTTTACAATTTGACTATCTTCTATCCTTTCATTCGATGAATTACCAGGAAGCACCATGTTTGGTTTAAGTACAATTGCTTCCAAGTCAACATTTAGCAGTTTTAATGCATTAAAAACCTCTTTTAAAGCTTTTTCAGTTGTATGAAAGCATTTTTCTATTCCATGTGCTCCATCCATTAATACTTCAGGTTCAACTATTGGTACAATATCATTTTCTTGGCAAAGCGAAGCATATCTAGCAAGTGCATGAGCATTTGAATGTAGGCATGCTTCAGACGGAATATTTTCACCAATTGTTATTACTGCTCTCCACTTTGCAAAATCAGCACCATTTAACTTATAGTTTGTTAATCTATCTCTTAGGTCATCTAATCCCTCAGTTATTTTTTCAGGGTTATGATTAGATAGTGTTTTTGCACCAGTATCAACTTTTATACCAGTTAAAATATTTTTTTGTTTTAGATACTTAGGAATTGGTGTGTTAGTACCTTGGATATTTTGATGAAATGTTTCATCAAATAGTATTACACCACTTATATAGTTTTCAATGTTTTCTGAAAGTAGTAGTTTACTTCTATATTCATTTCTTGTTAAATCAGTGCTCTCAATGCCTAATGCCTCAAATCTTTTTGAGCATGTTGGTGTACTTTCATCTGCAGCAAGAATACCTTTGCCTCTAGCTGTCATTTGTTGTGCAATTAATTTTAAATCTTTCATAGTTTTCAAATTTAAATTAAAATGGATAACCAATGGCTAAATTATATCTAAAATTTCCATTTAATGGATTTTCTATCCATCTATCATTTATCATTAACATGGGGTCTCTAACAGGTGTTGCAACGTCTAGGCGTATAACAAAAAAATCAAAATCATATCTAAAACCTACACCTATTCCAATTGCAATTTGATTTGGAAATGAATTAAAATAAAATCTACTTCCTTCTCTGGGGTCATTTTTTATTGACCAAATATTTCCACCATCAATAAATACAGCTGATTTTAATGAATTATATAGAGGGAAACGATATTCAATATTAAATTCTAATTTAATATCACCAGTAGAGTAGTTATTTAAATCTGTACTGGAACCCGGTCCAAGGCCAAATGCTTCCCATGCCCTTATACTATTTACTCCGCCTGAAAAAAACTGTTTTTGAATAGGAAGTTCTTCGGAATTTCCATAAGAGTACCCTAGCCCATAGAAACCTCTTAAAACAAGTACATTTTCCTTATTTAGTATAATATATCTTCTAATATCCAGATCCATTCTTGCATACTGAGAAAAAGAGTTGTTAAAAATAATATATTGATTTTTTTCATTTTTTTTAAAATTTACGATTGGTGCAATTGCAGTCAGTAAATTACCACTTAGTTCAGCTTTAGCTTTAATATATGTATGGTTAATAGGTTTGTATATTTTTTGATTATTAAAAGAAAAAATATAGTTTGTAGCTGGAATAAACTTATCTTCAAATTGTTCACTTAAATAAGGGTTTTCTATTAATTCATTTTCAATAAAAGAATTAATTTCACCAATATCAGAAAAACTTAATTCAATTAAATTTAATTGATGTTCAATATTTTTAGAGCTTTTCCAATTGTATCCCAATTTTTGAGTAATTATTTCACTTGAAAAATCTGGGCGTTGTCTTTGTGCTAATGAAAAAACAAAGTTTGTGTTCATTTGGTAGCTAGAAGTTAATTTATCTACTATTATTTTGGGTAAAATTAACTTTGGAACACGTAAACTCATTTCGTAAAATATCTCTCTAGTATTAAATAGTTTTTCGTTTTTATTAATTGTTGATTGACGATTTTCTAGAGATAGTTTTATTTTACCGTTTAAATTTTCAGCCCCTTTTAATAGATTTCTATTCCCAAATTGAAGATAACCTGAAATTCCTAGGTTACCCTCATCAGCAGATCGTTTTGTTTCAGCTTCAACTGAGTAATACATTTTAACAGGGCTTTTGAGTTGAATATTACAATGAAGTTTGTTGTTTTGTTTTTCATTAAATTCGATAACAATTTTCTTAAAAAATAAAAGATTAGATAAGTTGCTATATGTTTTTTCAATTTCCTCTTTGGAGTATTTTTTATTTTTCTTAATATCTATTAATTCACAAATAGTATTTAGTTTTATTTCTGATTTAGTATTTTTTGGTATAATGAAAAAATAATCATCTTTAATTATGGTGTCATTATTTGTGTTTGCACTATTTAGATGAATAAAGATGTTGTCAATATAAAATTTTTCATATGAAGATGAATCTATGTTAATTTCTTTGAGACGAAAATTTAAATTAATTTTTTTATTATCTGTGCTGTCTGCTTCTACATAGATTAGTTCTTTTGAAAACTTATAATAACCGTTATTTTGTAGTAATTTTTCTATTTCAATACGTTCATTGTTAACTTTATTATAAGTGAAAATGTCACCTTTTTGGATAATATATTTTTGGTGTTTTTTTTGAATTAAGCTATATATTTCACTGTCGAAAATTGTATTATATTTTACATTATTGATTGTGTATGAGTCACCGGTATGTATGTTGTAAAAAACATTTACTTTGTTTCCTTTATATTGTAACTCATTATTTATTGATGCAGTAAAATAGCCATTATTTTCTAAATACGATTTAATTTGATTGATGCTCTTTTCTGTTAACGAATTATCAAATAATACAGGATGTTCTCCTATTTTACGTAAATATGAATTAAACCAGTTGTTTTTTTTAGGATTACTGATGTTGTATAAACATAAATGAAAAGGAAGGAAACCAATTATTTTCTTATTTGGCTGTTGTTTTATAATTAAATTAATTTCTTTTTTTGTTATATTTTTAATGCGTGCTTGATCTGCATGATTAATGTTTATTTTATTACTTTTAAGAATATAATCGTCTTGTGTAGCATGCTTTATACTATAGCATGAAGTAATAATTAAGATGGGTAATAATAATAGAATTTTTTTAATCAATGCGAATAAAGTTTTATTTTGTTTGTAAAAATATGTTTTTTCATGATTT